>JBLIZK010000041.1:0-3577 GCA_048859825.1 Paludibacter sp. | reverse complement strand
GAAAGTGGCGACTGGTACGCCAGAAATCTCTACAAACCAGGCACACATGCCTATAAAAACCACCTTAAAAGATTTGGTCATCCATCCGAAGTTGGTTATAAGGAAGTGTTGCGTGACTGGAATCCCACGAAACTTGATCCGGCTGCTGTTACCAAGCTTTATCAGGAGTCCGGAGCTCGTTTCCTGATGATTCAGGGTGTGCACCACGATAATTATGATATGTGGAATTCGCGCTATCAACCCTGGAACTCAGTTAACATAGGCCCCAAACGCGACTTGTTGGGCGAATGGGCAAAAGCTTGTCGTGCCAACGGAATGCATTACGGCGTAACTTTTCATCACGAATATACATGGTGGTGGTGGCAAACAGCGTTTGGTAGCGATGCCGAAGGTGATAAAAAGGGTGTGCCTTACGATGGCAGTCTGACGCTTGCCGACGGAAAAGGCAAATGGTGGGAAGGCTACGATCCGCGTTTGCTTTACGGAATTAACCTTCGCGAATACAAGGGCGCAATCAAAGCTGCCAACTCGGGTTGGTCGCCTTCGCCGGCAGGTATTTTTGCCAATCATCTTGATTATGCTAAATGGTATGCCACACAATGGGCTCTGCGCATGATGGATGTGGTACAACATTACGACCCTGACTTCATCTACACCGACGGTACAGTGCAAGGACCTTTCACCGGTAATGGTACAGGTACGGGTATTAAGGCTGATGCCATGCAAACTGTTATTGCTGATTACTACAATCGCACACTCAAAAAACGCGGCAAAGTAAACACGTTCAGTATTGTAAAATTCCGCAAGAAAACAAATGGTACCGTGAACACCGAAGAGCATGGTTTGCCGGCGGATATAAAAACCGACCAACCATGGATTGGCGAAACGCCTGTAGGTGATTGGTTTTACGCTCCTAATTTCACCTACGATTCGGGAATGATGATTCGTTACCTGATTGAAGCCATTGCGCGTGATGGGAACGTTGCTATTAACATTGCCTTTTTGCCTGATGGTTCGTTGGATCCGGGTAGTGTAACAATGCTCAAAGAAGTTGGGGTGTGGATGCGCCGCAACGGCGAAGCTGTTTATGGAAGTCACGCATGGAAAATACCCGGTGAAGGGGAATTGGTAGATGGTAAATTAAAGAAACTTCCCGGTGGGGCATTAAACCTCAGACACGCAGAATTTAAATACGATGCACAGGATATACGTTTTACAGTGGGTAAAAACGGTTCACTTTATGCATTTTGCATGAATGTACCGGCTTCCGGAGCACAAGTAAAAATTAAGTCTTTGAGTACTGACACGAAATATCTCGATAAGTTGGTTAAATCGGTTAAGTTACTTGGCTATAATGCTAAACTACAATGGAAACAGGAAGCCGACGGGCTAACTATTACTTGTCCTGTTAACATGCCTTTTGCTACTTCAGTTGTCTTTAAAATTGATTAATCTGTTCCAAAAATGAGATTTAAAATCTTATTTCTAGCCATATTTGCTTCTCTTTTCTGCCAGGCTCAGCTTGTTAAGGGCTTTCAACAATTATCCGACAGGGTAAATGTGACCTTGCAGGAAGGAACTCTTAGTGTTTTTCCTTTGTCAGACAATACTGTAAGAATTAAGTTTCATAAATCAGCAACAGAAGAGTTAAAGGAATTGATTTTTGTAACAAAAACTTCAGCTCCGGCTTTTCAGGTTGCCGATTCTCCTTTAAAGCTGGAGATTAAAGCACCAAAAATCACCATATCGTTGGATAAACAAACGGGAAAACTAACCTTTGCTGACAAAAGCGGGAATGTTTTTTTGAGTGAAAAATCAGATTCGCGAAAGCTAACATCGGGTACAATTCAGGGCGATTCTTGTTACATGGTGGAACAGAGTTTTGAATCGTCTGCCGATGAGTATATCTTCGGTTTGGGACAATTTCAGGATGGGCAATACAATCTGAAAAACGTTGCTCGTAGATTAACGCAGGTAAATACGCAGATTGCAATACCATTTATTTTCTCCAGCAAAGGTTACGGTTTGTTGTGGCACCAGTACGGACTAACAGATTTTAATCCAACAGATAATTTCATTCCGCTTGTTAAACAGGAGCAACCAACCACCGCAAGCGCTCAAATGGCCGAAGTTACGACTACCTCAGGTACACAAAGAGTGTCTCAAAATCAGTCGCTTTATCAGGGTAAATTCACGGTGCCCGAGGATGGCGAATACTCCATTTTTCTTGATTTGGGCGATATGGGCAATCGTCATTTTGTGGTCATTGACGGTAAACCCTGCATGGATCAAAGCAATATGTGGCTTCCGCCAACTTCCGGCACGCTGCTAAAGCTTAAAGCAGGTGAGCATCAGGTTCAGGTGTTGTGCAAATCGGACAATACGCCTAAATTATCGTGGAAACTGAGCGACAATTCTACGACCTTCCGCTCTCCCGTTGCCCAAGGACTAGATTATGTAGTCTTCTACGGTCCGTCGGCTGATGATGTGATTGCTTCATACCGAAATCTTTCGGGCAATGCACCTATGTTTCCCAAATGGGCCTATGGCTTTTGGCAATGCCGCGAACGTTATATGTCGGGTACACATTTGGTTGAAACTGTAAAAGAGTTCCGTAAACGAAACCTTCCGGTAGACGTGATTGTGCAGGACTGGCAGTATTGGGGAAGTCGTGGCTGGGGGGTCCCGCAGTTCGACGAAAAGAATTACCCAAATCCGGCCGGTTTTATCAAAGAGTTGCACGATTTGAATGCCCATTTCAATATTTCTATTTGGTCAAATCCGGATAAAAATTCAACTATCGGAAAAGAGTTTGTGCTAAAAAATCGTTTTATTCCTGATACCAAATGGCTCGACTATTTTAACGCCGAAACTCGAAAGGAATATTGGAGTACATTGAAAGTAAATATGTTTGACAATGGGGTCGATTCGTGGTGGATGGATGCTGTTGAGCCCGAAAATGATGCATTGAAAGGAACAAAAACACATATGGGCCTTGGTGATTTTTATCGCTTAACCTATCCGTTGATGGTTAGCCAGGCTGTGTCCGAAGGTCAACGCGAAACTTCGTCCGATAAACGTGTTTGTATACTTACCCGCTCGGCATTTCCTGGTCAGCAACGGTATGGAATCATCAACTGGTCGGGCGATATTGGGGGTACATGGGAGGTGTTCAGAATCCAAATTGTGGCCGGATTAAATTATACCATTACCGGTTTCCCTTACTGGACAACGGACATTGGTGGCTTTTTCCGCCCGGGGCGGTCGCAATACACCGACGAGAAATACCATGAATTGCTCACACGATGGTATCAATGGGGGACATTCAATCCGATTTTCCGCATGCACGGTTATATGACCGAAACCGAACCCTGGAAATACGGGCAAAAAGTGGAAGACAATATGCGTAAAATGCTGAATTTGCGTTATCAGTTGCTTCCTTATATATATTCCGAAGCTTGGCAGATAACTAAAAATGGTTCAACCATAATGCGTCCATTGGTAATGGATTTCAACGGCGATACTGCCGCAGTTAATAGTAAGTTTCAGTATATGTTTGGAAAATCATTGCTGGTAG
>JBLIZK010000040.1:0-6959 GCA_048859825.1 Paludibacter sp. | reverse complement strand
CGAGCGATTCTATGGTTTCGCGTGCGGTTTGTGTAGGGAAGCCATACATCAGGTAGGCATGTGTCATTATGCCGGCTGCTGACAAGTTTTTCATGCATTCGCGGGCCGTTTCAATGGTGATACCTTTGTTTATCAGTTCCAATATGCGTGTTGATGCAACTTCCAGGCCTCCCGAAACAGCAATACAGCCCGATTGTGCGAGTAGGTAGCACAGTTCTGCATCGAAAGTTTTGTCGAAACGAATATTGGTCCAAAAGCTTACCACCAGTCTGCGGCGCAAAATTTCTTCGGCTAATTTGCGTAATATAGCGGGTGGTGCGGCTTCGTCCACAAAATGAAATCCCGAGATGCCGGTTTGCTGCATTAACTCTTCCATTCTGTCTACCAGTAATTCTACAGGAGCTTTCTCGAATCGTTTGATATAATCCAGCGTGCCATCGCAAAACGCACATTTAGCCCAGTAGCAACCGTGTGCCAGCATCATTTTATTCCAGCGTCCGTTACTCCACAATGCATGCATGGGATTGGTCAATTCTATCAGATTAAGGTAGCGATTCTGTAAAACGCCATCGTAATCGGGTGTGCCCGTTTCTGCAAAGCGGATATTTTCAGTGGATAAAAAACTGCTTTTGTCAATCGCCCCCTGCTTGTTTCTGAACATTGTGCGCACAAGCGTGCCATTTTGTAATATACGCAGGATGGGTAGTTCGCCATCATCAAAAGTTAAGTAATCGATATAATCGAACAGGCGTACATCGCTTATTTGGCGTAATTCGGTGTTTACATAACCGCCTCCCATTATTATTTTGATTGATGGATGGTGTTGCCGGAGCCATTGTGCGCAGCGCAAAGCACTGTACAGATTTCCCGGGAATGGGATTGCAAAGCCCACATAGTGAGGGTTTACGGCTTCAATGCGTTTTTTGAATATATCAAGCATCAACTCGTCGATGAAGCCGGGTGCCTTTTCGAGTTCAGCCTGCAAAGGGTCGAATTCAGGTAAATACAGGCAAAGGGATTCAGCGTAGCGTATTAGCTCGAAGTGCGGGTCAATATTTTTCTGAATCAGATCGCTCAGGTCTTTCAGAAAAAGAGTGCATAGATGAAGGGCTTTGTCGTAATTACCCAATGTACCAAAGGCCCACTCCAGGTCGTCGGCCGAAGGCAGGCGTTTGTTAACAGGCCAATACTCGAGCTGTGCAAATTTAACTGCCAGCGAACTGTCATGTCCGCCTAAAAAGCGCATTACAGGTTCAATATTACGGATATAAAAACTGTCGTGCTGACAAAGGATTCGGTGTTGTTTGGATAATTTTTTATCCTCAAGCAAACTAAAAATGCTTTTCAGATTTTCAGCTGTAAAAAGTGTATTGATAAGTTCAATACTTAAGTCCATTTGCTCCACTTCTATGTGCTGAGTGCGCAAAAAACCCTGTAAATGCATAGTGGCAGGGTAGGGGGTGTTCAGTTGAGTAAGGGGTGGAGTAACTAATAGCAGCATTTTACCAGCGTTTAAGTTCGTTGTAAACCCGCTGTATGGGTAATCCCATCACATTGAAGTATGACCCGTTGATATGTTCTACGCCAACATAGCCTATCCATTCCTGTACGCCATACGATCCGGCTTTGTCGTAAGGTTTGTAATGCTCCAGGTAAAAGTCTATTTCAGTTGCACTTAGGCTGGCGAACCGTACTTCTGAAATAACATGAAACACCCTGCGTTTTGCTCTGGTACATATGCAAACACCTGTAATTACCTGGTGGGTTTTGCCCGACAGTTGTTTCAGCATCTGTTTGGCAGCTGCTTTATCAGTTGGTTTACCCAGTACCATACCTTCGTGCCATACTATAGTGTCGGCTGTAATCAGTAGTGTGTTGTCGTCAATATCGTATGCGTTTGCTTTTTTCTCGGCCAGATACATAGGAATGTCCACGCCCACCATTTCAGGAGGAAAGTTTTCTTCCACATCCATTACTTTTACCTCGAAATTGAGATTTAGTCCCCTCAAGAGCTCCTGTCTACGGGGCGACTGTGAGCCCAGAATGATTTTGTATCCGGCTATATTATGTAGTAATTCTTCCATCACTGTTTCAGTATAAAAATATTAAAGAAACTCAGATCCCACGCTTTTGCCAGTAGAAAATAAAACACAAAAGCATATAACACACCGGCCAGCATAATGTATTTGGCTAGCGACGAAATAGTATGAAGGTGCGCTTTGTTTTTGGCTCTGAACAATTGTACCAGTAGTACTATCAGTGGAATGATAACTGTAAAAAGGATGTACTTTATCGTAAGGTTTCCTTCAAAAGGTATCAGTTTCCACATTCCTGCAAGCAACGCTGTTATGGTTATCACTACCAGAGCGCTCACAAAGTAGGTCGATTTTTTTTGTCCCCATACAATTGGCATTGTGCGGCATTCCATCTCAGCATCGCCTTCCACGTCTTCCATATCTTTAACTATTTCCCGAATGAGAGTAAGTAAAAAGGCAAATACTGCAAAAGCCCCTATCCAGCTATAAATCTCGCGCGGTATGGTAGTTTCAAATACCAATTCAGAGTAAGTTGCTTTGAGCAGAGCCACAGCTGTAATCCCCGTAATCAATACACTTAGGGATGCCAGCAGTGCCACAATTATGTTACCTGTCAGAAACTGACGTTTGTAGCTGGCCGAGTAAAACCAGAGTAAGCCCGGTATTGCAATGAATAAAAATCCCAGCGTAAAACTCTTAACCATCCATGCCAGTGCCAGACCACACAAAATGCCTGCTACTGTAAGTATCTGGTGCGTAAGCATGGCAAAACGTTTGCTGAAAACAGTGCTTACCAAAACCTTTTCAGGCTTGTTTATGCGGTCAATTTTAATATCGAAATAATCGTTTATTACATATCCGGCAGCAGCTATGCAAATTGTAGCAACAAAAAGTAAAAGGGAGTGAATGTCGATGAAAGGATATTCAAAACCATATTTTTGCAATACAGGTGCAATAATAAGCTGTTGCATTATGGCCTGCATGCCCAAAATAAACAACAGGTTTTTGTAGCGGATTAACTGAAGAAATGATGTCATTGTCATTGTATTTTGTACAAAAATACGAAATTATCAATGTATCCGAAAACATATGCCTGAAATGTTATTAATAAGAAGCGGATGCGTTAGCCAATGAGATGACGTGGGGTAGGGAAACGTGAAACAAAGGTATGTTGAAACTCAACGGAGAGCGTTGATATCTTAAAGTTATCTTTTAACTTAAAGAAAAGAAAAACCGCATTGTTGTTTGTTGAGAAAACTCCTATAAATAGGATTTGGGGGATACTAACTCTTTGTAATCTGCCGTCCACAATTGGATACCCGAAGGCGCAGCCCGCCATTGAAAATGCATCTTACCCGTTTATTTTTGTAGTGTTGAGTTTTCCAATCTCAGAACAATGCGGTAAACTTTTCCTGATGCAAATATAATGTATTTCTTTCAAAAATGTACCCGATTGCCGAAAATAATAGCGTTAAAAATACCATAACATTTCAACTATTATTTAATCTTAAAAAGTCATTATACATTTAAAATGAAATTGTATTTTAATATTTCAATGTAAAATTGTATTTTTGTAAATAATTTACCGGGAAAATGACGAATAAGTACGATGAATTAATCAGCGCTTTTGAGCAAAAACTGCGATTACTGATGTCGGAGTACGAATCGTTGCGGGAGGAAAACCTGCGGTTAAAAGAGGAATTGACTAGGCGTCAGGATGATATTATGACAGCCCACAAGCAAATTCTTGATATCCGGGAAAATTATGATAACCTGCGTTTAGCGCGTGGAATAGCTTCCACACCCGAGGAACGCGAGGAATCGAAAAAACGCATAGCAAGTATGGTGCGTGAGATTGATAAATGTATTGCGCTTTTAAACGATTAAGCGTATGGATAAAGGCGAAGAGGTTTTCAGGATAAATATTCTCATAAACGGTGTGCGTATGCCACTGTCGGTAAAACGAAATGAGGAGGAAATATACCGTAATGCGGAAAAGATAGTTGTGAAATTTATTAACGACTATCAGAAGCTATATAGCCAGAAATCGTACAGTGAAATTATGACTTACGTGGCATTCAGATTGGCCGTAGCCCTGACAAAACAGGATTCCAACGAGAGTGTAGCACCTTTGGCCGAACGTATTAAAAAGCTTGATGAAGAATTAAAAGCACTTTTATCCGGGAAATAATATCCCTGCATATACTCAATTGAACGCACAACATTTGAAACTGACATGTCCCTGTTGGGGTTTGTTACCAGTTTCGATAGTTGTGTTTTTTTTATGAATACAGATACAAAACTAAAAACAATAATAATTCTTTTACAAACAAACTAATTTATATGCTACTACCAATTATAATAGGATTGATTGCTTTGGTGATAGGCGCTGGCGGTACTTATGTGCTGTTTGGCGTTATCAACAAAAAATCAATACGCGAGGCCGAGGCCGAAGCAGAATTGCTTAAAAAGAACAAAATGATTGAAGCCAAAGAGAAATTTATAGCTCTGAAGGCCGAACATGAACAACAGGTAGCGCAACGCAATGAAAAATTGCAGGAGCGCGAAGTGAAATTACAACAGCGCGAAATGCAGTTGAACCAAAAACAGGGGGACTTGCAACGCAAAAATAACGAATTAGAAACGCTACGCGAAACGCATGAACAACAATTAGCGATTATTGAACATAAGAAAAAAGAACTGGATGCAATGACCAAAAGCGCTCAGGAACAGTTGGAAGCCATTTCAGGTTTATCTGCTGAACAAGCTAAAAACCAACTGGTAGAGGCGCTTAAAGATGAAGCTAAAACCAATGCCATGTCGTATGTAAACGAAATCATGGAAGAGGCCAAAATGACGGCCAACAAAGAAGCTAAAAAAATTGTAATACAAAGCATACAGCGTGTAGCTACCGAAACAGCAATTGAGAATTCAGTTACTGTTTTCCACATTGATTCTGACGAGATTAAAGGCCGTATTATTGGTCGGGAGGGACGTAATATACGCGCTCTTGAAGCTGCTACCGGTGTCGAAATTATTGTGGACGATACTCCTGAGGCCATTGTGCTTTCGGCTTTTGACCCTGTGCGTCGCGAAATTGCCCGCCTGTCCTTACACCAACTGGTAACCGATGGTCGCATACACCCTGCCCGTATTGAGGAAGTGGTAAACAAGGTTCGCAAGCAAGTGGAAGAGGAGATTATAGAAATAGGTAAACGTACTACTATCGACCTTGGAGTACATGGATTACATCCGGAATTGATACGCATGGTTGGTAAAATGAAATACCGTTCGTCGTACGGACAAAATCTGTTGCAGCACTCGCGCGAGGTGGCTAATTTGTGTGCCACTATGGCATCGGAGCTTGGGTTGAACCCTAAAAAAGCCAAACGTGCCGGATTGTTACACGATATAGGTAAAGTGCCTGATGATGAGCCGGAATTGCCACACGCATTGCTGGGTATGCGCTTAGCCGAAAAATACAAAGAGAAACCGGATATCTGCAACGCCATTGGTGCACACCACGACGAAGTGGAGATGGAAACGCTTTTAGCACCGATTGTACAGGTATGCGATGCTATTTCGGGTGCACGTCCGGGCGCACGTCGCGAAATTGTGGAAGCTTATATCAAACGCTTGAACGACCTCGAAAATCTGGCACTTTCATATCCCGGAGTAATGAAAACATATGCTATTCAGGCTGGTCGTGAATTACGTGTAATCGTTGGTGCTGATAAGCTTGATGATAAAGAAACTGAATTGCTTTCGTTCGATTTGGCGAAAAAGATTCAGGACGAAATGACCTATCCTGGTCAGGTAAAAATTACGGTGATACGTGAAACACGTGCCGTTAGTTTTGCAAAATAATTTTTAAAGTGTATAGATAATTCCGAATGAAGAACATCCGCAATTTTTGCATTATAGCTCATATCGATCATGGTAAAAGTACTCTGGCCGATCGCTTGCTCGAATATACAAACACTGTAGCCGGCAAAGAAATGCAGGCACAGGTGCTTGATAATATGGATTTGGAGCGTGAGCGTGGTATCACTATAAAAAGTCATGCCATACAAATGAGTTACCGCTTGAATGGTGAGAATTATACGCTGAATTTGATTGACACCCCGGGGCACGTCGATTTTTCGTACGAAGTTTCGCGTTCAATTGCTGCCTGCGAAGGAGCACTTTTGATTGTGGACGCAACACAGGGTATACAAGCGCAGACAATATCGAATTTATACATGGCCATTGAACATGATTTGGAAATTATTCCGGTAATGAATAAAATGGATATGGATAATGCAATGCCCGACGAGGTGGAAGACCAGATTGTGGAATTGCTGGGTTGTAAACCTGCCGAAATCATCAGAGCCAGCGGTAAAACCGGAATGGGTATAACCGAAATACTCGAAGCAATTGTAGAGCGTATACCGGCACCCAAAGGCGATCCCGAAGCTCCGCTTCAGTGTCTTATTTTCGATTCGGTGTTCAACTCGTTTCGAGGTATTATAGCTTATTTCAAAATCGTAAACGGTACTATTAATAAAGGTGATTTTGTAAAGTTTGTAAATACCGAAAAAGAGTACTATGCCGACGAAATTGGAGTGTTGAAGCTGGATATGTCACCCACACAGTCGCTGAGTACAGGGAATGTAGGTTATATTATTTCGGGTATCAAAACATCGAAAGAGGTAAAGGTAGGCGATACAATTACGCATGTAAAGCGTCCCTGCGAAAAACACATTGACGGTTTTGAAGAGGTGAAACCAATGGTTTTTGCCGGTGTTTACCCCATTGATACCGATGAGTTCGAAGACCTACGTTCTTCTATGGAGAAACTTCAACTGAACGATGCGTCGTTGACTTTTGAGGCAGAATCGTCTGCAGCGTTGGGTTTTGGTTTTCGTTGCGGTTTCCTGGGCA
>JBLIZK010000039.1:0-4794 GCA_048859825.1 Paludibacter sp. | reverse complement strand
CAATGTTTTTTACAAAAACAACATCGGCTTGCAAATCGTTCAGGTTTTCAATCAACGCACCATGACCACCCGGACGGAACAGAATTTTTCCATTATCACGGAATGGTTGATTGTTTTCATCAGCAGCAACAGTATCAGTGGACGGCTTTTGTTCCGAAAAACTTATATTAAATGTTTTTCCGGTTATTTTTTCAAATGCCGATAACGATTCAGCAACGTGCTTCTCGAAAAGTGAACGATGCTCGGTTGAAACTGTAAAATGGATGTTTACTACGTTTTCTGAGGTGGATGCGTATAAAGCACCTTCCATAAGATGTTCCTGCAACGATGTGCGTTTACTATCGTCGTACGAATGAAAGAGTAACAAGCCTTTAGGTAATGCGCCGTAATTTAATCCTTTGGAATTCAGTAAATTGTCTGCTATGGCTTTCGCGTTGTTACTCTGAATAAGGCCGTCAATATCAGTCCCCTCATTTTTGATACAACACTCATTTAACGCATCGTAGAATGCAAAATTTTTAATTCCTTCAATAAACTTAATTTCGGCAGATTTTTGAGCAATTGTGTATTCTGCATCCAGGAATTCAAATAAATCTTTAAACATTCTGCTGGCAGCACCCGATGCCGGAACAAACTTCATAATTGAAGCATTTTTTTTCAAATAATTATCCCATGTGTCCAGTAACTGAATTATTTCGTCGTTATTCATTACCTTTATCCCTTTCTGAGGCGATGCAGCACATATAATTTTCAGGTAAGGAAATCCGGTTACAAAACTCTGAAGTTGTTCTGTTAGCTTTTCAGTGCTAATTCCTTTTGCTTTTAAAAGTTCAAGATCCGATGAGGTGTACATAATGGTTTGAATTATAATAGTTTGATATGTTTTGTGGAGAATTGGTTCATCAAATACAAAGATAACTTTATTTCGGTTATTGGAAAAATAGTTGTAATTTTGCAGGCAATTTTTTTCGTTCTAACAATGGTGATGCGATTTCGTAATAATATTGTCCGTATGTGGCAATTAATGATGCATACTTCGGCAACCTGGGAAGGTATTCTGGAAGATGGTAAAGAGAAAAATGTTTTTAAAACATTTTTTCTGCCTGTTTTAATGCTTGTTGTAGGTTTAAATGCTTTCTTTAAATTTGTTTATGCCGACAGTAACAGATTTCAAACCGGAATAGTATATGCTTTGGCTGCATTTATTGCTTACTTATCAGCTTATTTTACAGCACGTTATTTTACTGTGAAACATATTGTAAAACATCATCCCGAAAAGAATAACAGGCAAAATATTGAAAAGCTTATTGCATATTCTTTTGTAGTGGTGTTTGTGTTGAAAATCGCTACTATTGTAATCCCAAGTTTGTTTTTTCTTCAAATACTCAATATTTACACTGTATACATAGTTTGGGAAGGATGCAGGGTGGTGTTTGATTTAGACGAGGATGAACGTGGAAAAATAATGCTGATAATCAGTTTATCGGTCATGTTGTTGCCGGGTATGGTTAATAAGCTTATACTTACGATATTGCCCGGATTTTAAGTGCGTAATTTGAGAGATTGTTATGATTAGAAAATCCGATATAGTTATTAAAAATAAACGAGCTACGTTTGATTATGAAATTGAAGAACGTTATGTAGCCGGAATGCAGCTTCTGGGTACCGAGATAAAATCGATACGCGAAGGCAAGGCATCTCTGGTTGATACTTTTTGCACGTTTATTAATAACGAATTGTGGGTGCGAAATATGCATATTGCCTCCTATTTCTTCGGTTCGTATAATAATCACGATGTACGTCGCGACCGCAAATTATTACTTACAGCACGTGAGCTGAAAAAACTTGCCAAGGCAACCAAAGAAACCGGTTATACAATTGTTCCTACCAAAATGTTTATTACCGATAAAGGCTATGCTAAACTCGAGATAGGGCTTGCCAGAGGTAAAAAGAACTACGACAAACGTCAGTCGTTAAAGGAAAAAGAAGACAAACGCCTCATGGACAGGGCCATGAAGCGTTAAATCTGTTGAATTTCGATATCAGAAATATATACTACTGAAAATTTATGCTTTTTTCTTATTTCTCTCTGTAATTGTCAAGTATAGCTTTTACACCTTCGGGCGATACACGTCCGTATACCTTTTCGCCTACCAAAATTACCGGAGCCAATCCGCAAGCGCCAACACATCGCAGGCAGCTTAACGAGAACTTTCCATCGGCAGTGGTTTGTCCCACATTAATTCCCAATTGTTTTTTAAATTCATCGAGTACTTTTTCTGCTCCACGTACGTAACAGGCAGTGCCGGTACATATCGAAATTGGAAATTCTCCTTTTGGAATCATAGTAAAATAAGAATAAAACGTAACCACACCATAAACGTGTGCCGTAGACACGTTCAGTTTATGTGCTATTACTTCCTGCACTTCTGCCGGTAAATAACCAAATGCATTTTGCGTTTGATGCAGTACATTTATTAATTCACCAGCCTCGTTGTTAAAGGCATTGCAAATGGCTTCAATTTTCTGAATTTTTTCATCAGAAAGTTTGATTTTTACTTTCACTTTGTCCTTTTCAGGCGCTGCATAGCTATATATACTATCATTTTTATCCATTTTATGCAGTACTTCCTTCGCTTCTTGTTTTGGAGAGCTATCCGGTTTTATTTTATCGTCGGTCAATGATTTGCTAATCATATTTGTAATGTTTTTAAATGCTGAATAAAACTTATTTTAATCATGATGTATAGCCACTTCGTCACTCTTATCGAAATAATGCGTATGCAGTAACTCATGTGATTTATGTCCCAGTGGTTTACCCAAAAACTCTTCGTAAAGGCGGATTATCTGCGGGTTTTCGTGCGATTTGCGTATTACCTTGCGCTCGTCTTCGCTGTACAAAGAGGCTCCACGTTTTAATAAAATCTCGCTGTTGCCAAAATGGTAGGGTTGACCTCCACCGCCAATACATCCTCCCGGGCAGGCCATAATTTCAATAGCGTGGTATTTTGATCGTCCTTCCCGTACTTCGTTCAGTAGTTTTCTGGCATTTGCCAAACCATGTGCAATGCCAATATTGAGTGGCAAGCCATCAAAATCAATCGTGGCCGAACGGATACCATCCATACCACGCAAATTGCTAAATTCCAGTTTTTCAAGCGATTTTCCGGTATGTAATTCGTAGGCTGTACGACATGCAGCTTCGATTACACCACCTGTGATTCCAAATATAACTCCGGCTCCGGTCGATTCCCCTAACGGATTGTCGAAATCCTCGTCGGGCAATTCCAAAAAGTCGATGTTAGCTTGCTTGATAAAATGTGCTAACTCACGGGTTGAAATTGAAAAGTCCACATCCGGGTTTCCGTTAACTTTGAATTCATCGCGCTGGCACTCGTATTTCTTTGCTAAACAAGGCATTACGGAAACAACAACCAGGTTTTTACGATCGACACCTATTTTATCGGCAAAATATGATTTTGCTATAGCACCAAACATTTGCTGTGGCGATTTTGCTGTAGATGGAACATCCAGTAAATCAGGGAAATTATGTTCAAAGAAGTTAACCCAACCCGGACAGCACGATGTAAGCATTGGAAGTTTCACATTTTCTTCTCCTTTTAAGTACCGACCCAATCGATCGAGTAATTCGGCTCCCTCTTCCATAATAGTAAGATCGGCAGCGAAATCGGTATCGAACACAAAATCGAAGCCTAAGCGACGTAAAGCAGCAGCCATTTTGCCGGTTACTGATGTACCTGGCTCTAATCCAAACTCTTCGCCCAATGCTGCACGTACAGCTGGTGCTGTTTGTATTACTACCGTTTTTGTTTTGTCGGATAATGCTCTTAAAACATTGTTCGAGTGGTCAACTTCAGTTAATGCTCCAGTAGGACAAACTGAAACGCATTGTCCGCAATACGTACAAGGCGATTTTTCAAGATCCATCTCAAATGCAGGAGCTACTACCGCTTTGAAGCCACGGTTTACAGCCGATAAAGCACCTACGGTTTGCACTTCGTTGCACATCATTTCGCATCGACGACACATGATACATTTGTCTATATCACGAATGATTGATGGTGAGGTGTCTTTTCGGTAAGTCGATTTTTCGCCCTGATATGGAATGTCGCGTATACCAAATTTAATTGCCAGATTCTGAAGTTCGCAATCGCCTGATTTTGCACATACCAAACAGTCGAATGGATGATCCGAGATTAAAAGCTTCAATACTGTTCTACGGGCGTTTAGTACCCGCACGTTATTTGTTTTTATCAGCATACCATCTGTGGCTTCAGTGGCACAGGATGGTGCCAGGTTTTTCCGACCTTCAACTTCCACCACACAAATTCTACAGCCTCCCGGACGGTTTTCAATGCCCATATCGCACATTTCAAAATGACAAAGCGTAGGTATATCAATGCCAATTTTACGTGCGGCTTTTAGTATTGTAGTTCCTTTTTCTACTTCTACTGTTTTATTATCTATTGTTAGTTTAATTGTTCCCATGTTCTACGGCTTTTGGAGTGTGTTCAAGTTTAATATTGATGGCGTCGAAAGCACATTTCTCTTCGCAGGCGCCACATTTTATACAAATGTCCTGATGGATATAATGTGTCTGCTTTTTGTCGCCGGTTATTGCATTTACCGGACAGCTACGTTTACAGGCTGTACATCCAACACATGTATCCTCATCAATTACATAATAAAGAAGAGCTTTACATTGTCCGGCACGACATTTCTTTTCCTCCACATGTTCAACATATTCGTCCCAAAAGTTTTGTAGTGTTGATA
>JBLIZK010000038.1:0-12465 GCA_048859825.1 Paludibacter sp. | reverse complement strand
ACGCCCAAGTTGGATTCGAAGAGGAAAAAGGGGTCGAATAGACACGCCAGCATCGCGAAGCGACTGCAAATACAAACGCGAAAGAAAAAAACTACCCCAGAAATCATAAATCATTCTGACCCGAACGCCTTCCTTCGCCTTTCTGATAAGCATTACGCGTAATCTGTTCGAAATTTTATCGTTTCCAAATATAAAAAATTCAATATGAATATGATTCGTGGCTTTTTCAATAGCATTGAACATAGCCTCAAAAGTGCTTTTCCCATCCGACAGAATTTCAATTCTATTATCGGGGTAGGTGAGCGCATCGCTGTTTTTATGAAGCAATTTAACCAGATTTAGCTGGTTGTTATCCATTAAATCGGTGTTTAGCTCGTTTATGCTTTTTGAAACATACCCGGATGATGCCCGAAAAGTTTTTTGCGAAATTAGTTTTTGTTTTCGCATATTTTGCCCGAAAATCAGATACAATACCAGCCCCACGAAAGGCAAAAAAAGCAACATCAAAACCCACGAGAGCGATTTGGCCGGGTTTCGGTTCTCAAGCAACAATACCGATATGGTAGTAGTTGTTGTGTATACATAAAGCGCTATAAGGGATATGGTCAAAATACTATGCATACTGATAATGCTTATGTAAATTGTTTTTTCTGATTGATATATCTCAATAAACGATGTCCTTGTACCATTTTTTGCTCTTCGTGAGAGTATGCCAGTTTTGGGGCTTTTACTCCATCCTCAATACATGTTGTGCCTATTTCAACATGTGCTTCATCCCACAAACCTTCTGATATAAAACTTTGTAAAAGTTTGCTGCCACCTTCTACAAGTACTGAGTCAATTTGTTGATTGTAGATAGAGTGTATTATGCTTTTCAAACAATCATTATCAAAAGTTGTTTGAATAAATTCAACTCCCGGAAATGCTCGGTTGGTTGAGGTAAATACAATTGTGGGTTGTTTACCGTCAAATATCTGATAGTCATCCGGTATCCGCCCTGTTCGATCGATGGCAATCCGAATTGGACTTTTTCCTGTCCAATGGCGTACTGTTAACGATGGATTATCAAGCAATACAGTATTAGTGCTCACCATAATGGCCTGATTTTCGGCCCTCATCTTGTGTGTAATCTGTCGGGTTAGTTCGTTGGAGATTAGCAGAGGTTGTTCTGCTTTCGAACTTCTCACTCTATCAATAAAACCATCCTGCGTTTGAGCCCATTTCAAAAGAATGAAAGGTCTTTTTTCGCGTTGAAAAATAAAGAATCGTTTATTTAGTTCGTTACATTCTTTTTCAAGTACTCCTACAATTACTTCAATACCGGCTTCTCTTAAAATATTCACACCTCTGCCCGAAACCTTCGGGTTTGGATCCAAAGTGCCAATTACAACCCGTGGTATGCCACTACGTACTATCAGATTCGCACAGGGGGGTGTCTTCCCGAAATGTGAGCAGGGTTCAAGATTAACATACAAGGTGCATTTTTTTAATAGTTCCTTGTCGTTTACCGCATTTATTGCATTGGGCTCGGCATGTGGTTCGCCGTAGTTCCGGTGATATCCTTCGGCAATAATTCTATTTTCGACTACAATAACGGCACCCACCATCGGGTTGGGGGCTACATAACCACTGCCTAAAGCGGCTAACTCAAGGCAGCGCTGCATGTATTTCAGTTCATTGTTCACGTCGAACTCCATGATGTGTGTTTTTTATTGTTAGCCCCTTTACTCCCGAACTTTTTATATCTTTGCAGCAATGCAACAAACAATTCAATATATAAAAGATTCGTTATCAGGCATCTATTTGGCTGATGAGTTGGAGGTAATTACCTATCAATTAATGTCGGAAGTGACAGGGTTAACCCGAACAGCTATTTTGATAAACAAAAATACTAAAATTTCGGAAACTCATGCGCAGCTTATCAAAAGATTTGTAAATGAGCTTAAAAACTTTAAACCTTTGCAATATGTAGTAGGAAAAACCGAGTTTTTCGGGCTGCCTTTTAAAGTGAACGAGTACACACTAATTCCCCGCCCCGAAACAGAGGAATTGGTTGAATGGATAATTGACGATTACAATGCAAAAGTTTTTCCGGTTACGATTTTGGACATTGGTACTGGAAGTGGATGTATTCCGGTGTCATTAAGAAAATATTTAGCTTTAGCGCGTGTCGATGGTTGCGATATCTCACCGGATGCATTGAAAGTGGCAGCCGAAAATGCTCAAATTAATCAGTTGGATGTTAATTTTTTTGAGATCGATATTCTTTCATCGCCGGTAATGGAACAAAAGTGGGATGTAATTGTGAGTAATCCTCCCTATATACCTATGTCTGATATGTCGGAAATGTATGCTAACGTGTTGCAATATGAACCTCACGTTGCATTGTTTGTGGCCGATGAAAATCCACTAATTTTTTACAGGGCAATTGCCCTTTTTGCATTGAAACATTTACAACATGAAGGGAGTTTGTACTTTGAGATTCATTATAAATACGGAGCCGAAGTGCTTGAAATGTTACGTAATTCAGGATTTGTTAATGTGCAATTGCGGAAAGATTTATCCGGTAATGATAGAATGGTAAAGGCTCAAAAGCCTTAAAAAACCTCAAATTGTGGGTTGTATATTAAACTCTGACAGTGATTTCAGGTCAGAATGCATAGTTTTACAAAATATAATACGTGTGATTGGCGCTAAATGAATATACCTGACGAAGATTTATTGGAGCAATTATCCGACCCTAAAACAAAGGGCCCGGCTTTTAGTAAATTGGTTCGCCTCTGGCAAGAGCGGATTTACTGGCATATTCGTAAAATGGTACTATCGCACGACGATGCCAATGATGTGATGCAAAATACATTTATGAAAGCCTGGAATGGCATCGATAGCTTTCGGGGTGACTCGCAGTTTTCGACATGGCTTTATCGTATTGCTACAAACGAAACACTTACCTTTCTGACATCGAAAAAATTGAAGAATATACACTCGATGGAGGATGAAGAAAGTGTTTTACTGTCGCAGTTAAAAGCCGATAGCTATTTTGATGGTAATGAGGTGGAATTAAAATTACAGGAAGCAATACTGACTTTGCCCGAGAAACAACGTCTGGTTTTTAATATGAAATACTTTGACGATTTAACTTATGAGCACATGGAGGAAATTTTGGGTACATCTGTAGGCGCATTAAAAGCATCGTATCATCATGCAGTTAAAAAAATTGAGCGTTTTTTTGAGGAATCAGAGTAAGGTCTGAAATGTTAAATATCAAACATTTGAAATGGTCATTTAAACGTATTGTAATTTTGTAAGTCAAAAGAAGTGTTATGAGTAAGAAAATAAAAATAGATGAAATCGGAAACAGGGTGCCATTTAAGGTGCCTGAAAACTACTTCGAAGATTTTGCAACTCAGTTTGAGTCGCAGGTAGTGTTGAAGCCTGTTTCTGTTTATAAAATTATACGTCCCTGGATGTATATGGCGGCTATGTTTTTGGGTGTTTTTTTTATGAGTAGAATTGTATATACAGTGTATTCAGAAAAAAAACAACTGGCATCTGCCGAAAATTATGAATTGTACGTGCTTACACAGGTTAATGATGTGGAGAGCCTTGATACGTACGAGCTATCAACAGCTCAGGAATAAAGTTAATAAGTAAAACCGGATAAATGACTGGAGTTTAAATCAAAGATGTTTTTTGTAGGTTTTATTGTGTCGAAAATTAAAGCATAAATATATGAAAACTAAGTTATTAACACTGTTGTTGCTTTTTGCGGGGTATTTGCTGGCTCAGGATGTAAAGCGTCCGTCGGTAGAAGAACTGCATAATCGCAAGTGGAATTATATAGTTGAAAGGGCAAAATTGACGCCGCAGGAAGCTGCGAGTGTAAAACCCGATTTTCTGGAATTTGAGCAAGATTTGTGGAAGATAGCAGAGACAAATAAAGACTTTTACAAGAAATTTTTTAAAGAGAAAGAAAAAAGAACTGAGGCGGATTATGAGAATATGAATAATAAGATGTTAAACGCTGAAATTCAGCGTGTACATCTTATGAAATCCTATTATTCTAAACTAAAAAAGCATCTTACTGCCGAAACTATTTTCAGGTATTTTAATGCCGAACGTTCATTCAAAAAAGAATTGATAGACAATTGGCAGGGTCGACGAAAGGGTAGACCTGAAAATTAAATGAAAAGCACAAAAAAAGCGAAGTATATATCTTCGCTTTTTTTGTGCTTTATAATGCGCATTTGAAGTCTTAAAATGTGAATTAGATGAATTCTTTTTTGTATATTTGTGTGATTTTTCCGATACAATATACCTTTTCTGAGGGTCGATTTGAAAGTGTATCGGGTCTTTATAGACTTTTGTGTTTAAATTGATTACAATAACTGATGAGCGAAGAAATTAAAGCAAATAAAGGAAATGAGTACGGTGCTAGTAGTATTCAGGTTTTAGAAGGATTAGAAGCGGTTCGTAAACGCCCTGCTATGTATATTGGCGATATTGGTGTAAAAGGTTTGCACCATCTTGTTTATGAAGTGGTTGATAATTCAATCGATGAGGCGCTGGCAGGACATTGTGATACAATTCATGTTTCGATTAACGAGGACAATTCGATAACTGTTGTCGATAATGGTCGTGGTATTCCGGTAGATTTTCACGAAAAAGAAGGCCGCTCGGCACTTGAAGTTGTAATGACTGTGCTTCACGCCGGAGGTAAATTCGACAAGGATTCCTATAAAGTTTCCGGAGGATTGCATGGTGTAGGGGTGTCGTGTGTTAATGCTCTTTCTACTTTATTGCATGTAGAAGTTTCGCGTAACGGCAAATTGTATATGCAGGAATACACTTGTGGTGCTCCAAAGTTTGATGTAAAAGAAATCGGCACATCAACATCTACCGGAACTTCTGTTACCTTTCATCCCGATGGAAGTATCTTTACCGAAACGGTTTATAAATACGATATTTTAGCCAATCGTTTGCGCGAGTTGGCTTATCTGAATGCCGGAATAACACTAACGCTGACTGATAAACGTGTTGTAAATGAAGATGGTACACACAAGTCGGAAACTTTCTTCTCGAATGAAGGATTAAAGGAGTATGTAGAGTTTATTGACGAAGCGCGCGAAAAACTCATTGATTCTGTGATTCACATCACTACCGAAAAAAATGGTATTCCGGTAGAAATTGCCATGACTTACAATACATCGTACAATGAAAATATCCATTCGTACGTTAATAATATTAATACTATCGAGGGTGGCACGCACCTGGCCGGTTTCCGTCGTGGTTTAACACGTACGCTGAAAAAATATGCCGAGGATAGTAAAATGCTCGAAAAACTGAAAATTGAAATTAGTGGCGATGACTTTCGTGAAGGATTAACAGCTGTTATTTCTATTAAAGTTCAGGAGCCTCAGTTCGAAGGACAAACAAAAACAAAACTTGGAAATAATGAAGTGATGGGTTCGGTTGATATGGCCGTGAGCGAAGCTCTGGGTAATTATCTCGAAGAAAATCCCAAAGCTGCGAAAACCATTGTTGAGAAAGTTATATTGGCTGCTACAGCCCGTCACGCAGCCCGTAAGGCTCGCGAAATGGTGCAGCGTAAATCGCCTCTTGCGGGTGGTGGTTTGCCGGGTAAACTGGCCGACTGTGCCGACAAAGATCCTGCAAAATGTGAGCTTTTCCTTGTCGAGGGTGACTCGGCAGGAGGTACTGCCAAGCAGGGACGTAGCCGTCAGTTTCAGGCAATTTTGCCTTTGCGCGGTAAAATTCTGAATGTGGAAAAAGCCATGCAACACAAAGTGCTTGAGAGCGAGGAAATTCGCAATATATATACTGCTTTGGGTGTGACTATTGGTACCGAAGATGATAGCAAAGCGCTAAATATTGCGAAATTACGCTACCATAAAATAATAATTATGACCGATGCCGATGTGGATGGAAGCCACATTGCAACACTGATTATGACATTCTTTTTCCGTCATATGAAGGAGTTGATAGAACAGGGTTATTTGTATATTGCCACCCCACCTTTATACCTATGTAAAAAAGGTAAAATTGAGGAGTACTGCTGGAACGATTTACAGCGTCAGGCGTTTATTGAGAAACATGGGGGTGGAAACGAAGGCGCAATTCATACGCAACGTTACAAAGGTTTGGGAGAGATGAACGAAATTCAATTGTGGGATACCACAATGAATCCTGAAAACCGCACACTACGTCAGGTAACCATTGAAAATGCAGCAACTGCCGACCATATTTTCTCTATGCTGATGGGCGATGATGTAGCTCCTCGTCGTCAGTTTATTGAAGAAAATGCCACTTACGCAAAAATTGATGCTTAAGAATAAATTCTGTATTCGAAATTGAGTAATTGTAATAAAATACTCATTTCAAATATTCAAGTTCAATAATATTCAAATTAATTGCATGAACGTTGCCGTTTATTGTTCTTCGAGCAATCATATAGCCACTAATTATCTTGATACGGCGCGGGCATTGGGGAACTGGATAGCTGAAAACGAACATGTGTTGGTTTTTGGAGGGGCCACCGGGGGGTCAATGACGGCTGTTTCTGAAGGAGCAAATGCAGCTAATGCTGAAATTATTGGCGTAGTTCCGGAGGCCGTTATTCGTATGGGACGAGAAAGCAAGCATTGCACAAAGCTGTATAGCGTAAAATCTATGGACGAGCGCAAAGCGCTCATGAAACAGTTGGCGGATGTTTTTGTAGTTCTACCCGGAAGTTATGGCACGCTTGATGAGCTTTTTGATGTAGTGGCATCAGGGGTGGTTGGTGAGCACAAAAAGCCGGTTTTTTTATTGAACGAAAACGGCTTTTACGATTTTTTGCTACAACAGGCACAAAAAATGAAGGATGAACTGTTTATACCGGTCGAAAATTATAAATATATTGTTGTAAATTCGCTGAACGATTTATTCGGTAAGTTGAAATAAAGTCCAAAATATTAAAATAGTGTATATATGAATCTGTTCTGGAAAAACCTATTTGGAAAAATAACGCCAGCAGCAATTCTCGAGAAAAGAGAGGAAGAGTTGGTTGTCGCTTTGGAGCGTTACGAAAAAGTGTCGAAATCAATAGAGATTGAAGAGTATAACAAGCTTTTTCACGAAGTGAAATCAGCCACGTTTATCGAAAATAAAAAAACACTACAGAACAGAAAGTACAAAGATACCGAAGAGTTCCGGACCCTGAAACAGTACAATAAATACCATCATTCACCTTCGATAAAAACGTATTTCGAAGTATTGAAATCGCAGGAATTGGCTAACTTTTTAGAGTTTAAAGCTACACCTGAATACGAAAAACTGGGCGACAAAAAAGCATTGGCAGCTTCGGTTAAACTGCAGAAAATGAAAGACTTTGAAAAGTCGGAGAAGTATAAGATTTATTGTCGTTATCACGACTCGTATGCCATTAAGGAATACACAGAGTTAAAGAAAAAAGTTGAAACCGACGACTTCAAAAAGAAAAATGCCTTCTGGGAAAAAGCCGATCGCTGGCATACTACACCTGAATATAAAAAAGAACAACGTTTTTACGAACTGTCTAAAAACCCCGATATTGTTTTTTATATTAATGAAAATCCGGAGCGTTTTGAAGTGTACAAAAAACAACAAATTACTTTTGAGGATAAGTTTAACTGGAACTCGCTGAGTAAATCGGCCTGGAATATCGGATTTCATTACCCCAATGCAAATACTATTGCCAATCACTCATTTGCTAACGAAAAACAAGCCAATAACGATGGTAAAAACACAGTAGTACGCGATGGATACTTAACGATTCAGACCAAAAAAGAATCGGTTGCGGCTCGTGCATGGGATTCCGAAAAAGGCTTTTTGATGAAGCAGTTTGAGTATACATCGGACGTAATTCAAACAGCCAATGTATTCCGTCAGAAAGGCGGTGTTTTTATGGCTAAATTGCGTTGTAGTGGTAATGTGAATCATGCTTTTTGGTTAGGTTCTGAAGGTAAATTACCTCATGTTAATATCTTTCATTTCGATGGGAAAAATGTAAGAGTTGGAAACGGTTATCAAAATATTATTGATGGCACCAAAATCAAAGGTATCAATCCGGCAAATTTTCATATTTACACTTTCAAATGGTCAAAGAAAGAATTAGTGTGGATGATTAACGATGTAGAGGTTTACCGTACAACTGCTAATATACCTCAAAATGAGATGTATATGGTGTTGAATTCGTTTATTCCATCAAAATCGACCGGTTCGGAAGGCCTGTTCGAAATTGATTGGGTAAGAGCTTATAGATGATATTAACTTGAATGCTAATGCTATAACAGCTTGTATCAAAACAGATACAAGCCTGTTTTTTTTATACTAAAATGCATAAAACGACTATTTTATTGTTGTTATTGGTTTTTTTTGCAGTTACATCCTGCGAGAAAAACGAATCGCCATACCCTGATATTACATTTACTCACAACACATCTTTTCCGGGTGCAAAGCGGGCTACAGCTTCAGGTTTCGTGTTGCAGGAAAAAGCCTATGTATTGCTGGGTCGTAATGAGTTTCAGCCGGTAAAAGGGTTGGTAGACTGTTGGCAATATAATCCAGCAAACAGTATGTGGACACAGATGGCTGACTTTCCGGGTATAGGACGGGTTGGTGCCATTGCCGAGGTAGTCGATGGAAAAGCATATGTGGGATTTGGATACGATCCTTCTATGTCGGTTTACAGTAGCGACACCACAATTTTTGCTGATTTTTGGGCATATGATCCCCAATTGGATAATTGGGAACGAAAAGCTGATTTCCCGCGTAATGCGTACACTAATAAGCCCTATTTAAATTCATGTGCCAGCTTTGTATACAAGAAATGGGTGTATATAGTTGGAATGTCGAACAATAGAGAATATATAAAACAAGTTTGGCGCTATAACACATTGGACAATACATGGGAGCAAATGAATGATTTCCCCGGAGATGCACGTGCTGCAGCAGTGGCCTGTACCAATGGCGATCAGGTGTTCTTTGGCTCCGGTTATCTACGCTATTTTAAAAATGACTGGTGGCAGTATTATCCTGAAAATGATACCTGGAAAAAAAGAGCATCTTTTCAGGGAGGGCGTGTGAATGCTGTTGCGTTCTCAGTTAACGACCGTTTTTTTATTGCCACAGGCAGGCTTATTGGGGGTACACTAACCGATGATTATTTTTATGCTGATGTGCTTGAATATGACAGTTCAAAAGATTGCTGGTACAATCGGGGTAAATTACCATCGGGAGGACGCGAAAACGCTTTGGCACTTGTATTGCAAAACAAGGTTTTATTGGGTTTGGGCGAAACTGATAATGCAGTACTCAGCGATTTTTGGATTTTTCAACCTTAAACGGGGTTTTAAATAGAAGCAGTATACTAAGAAGTTTTTAACGACATGGAAATTGATTTTGTAATTACATGGGTTGATATGAACGACCCTAAATGGCAACAGGATTTTGCACAGTACTCGGGCAAAATAAACAACAGCAAAAACGAAGTATCTGAAGCCCGTTTCAGGGATTATGGATTACTGAAATACTGGTTTCGGGGAGTGGATAAATTTGCGCCCTGGGTTCGGAAAATCCATTTTGTAACTTGCGGTCAAAAGCCAGATTGGCTGGACGAAACGCATCCAAAGCTCAATTTGGTGAATCATTCAGACTTTATTCCGGCACAGTATTTACCGGTTTTTAACTCAAATCTTATTGAAATATACATGCATCGTATACCGGATTTATCTGAACACTTTGTGTATTTCAACGACGATTTTTTTATCATCAATCATTTGCCAAAAGAACGTTTTTTTGAAAACGGATTGCCTAACGATATTGCGGCTTTTCGTACAAATTTTGGATGGTCGCAGTATGGAAAAATGTTGCAAAACAACATTCGCCTTATAAATCGGTTTTTCGATAAAAAAGAGGTGTTAAAAAAAGATGCCGATAAATGGTATTTTAAAGGCTATGGTAAAAAAGCACGTATGAATCACCTTTTACGTCCTTACCCGAAATTTATCACTTTGCGTACCCCGCACAATGCACAGCCCTATTTAAAATCTACTTTTTACGATGTATGGGAGCATTGTGAGAAGGAACTTACTGCCATGTCGGTAAATCGCTTGCGTTCTGACTCCGACTTAACGCCTGAATTGTTTAAAACATGGCAAATATGTCGCTCAAATTTTAATGCTTATAATACTTACCAAAATACAAAAATGTTCCCGCTAGTTTTAAAAGCTGGTAAGGCTATAAAAGCTATCAGGGAACAATCCTATCTGTTAGTTTGTCTTAACGACAATGTTCATATCCGAAATTACGAGAACACTATACGTGAAATAAATGAGGCTTTTGCCAGTATTTTGCCTGAAAAATCAAAGTTCGAAAATGCTTAGCAGCAAGAAGTAGGGGC
The DNA here is from genome assembly GCA_048859825.1 of Paludibacter sp. Classification (GTDB taxonomy): domain Bacteria; phylum Bacteroidota; class Bacteroidia; order Bacteroidales; family Paludibacteraceae; genus Paludibacter. Next base: position 2,024 of record JBLIZK010000038.1, on the reverse strand, counting down.
TAAATGAAGGCCCTACTTCTCAAATGCCGATTTTTCCGGATAGAGTTTTTCCAGAAATGGTTTTATTAGTTTTCTGTGGCTGTCTTTCATTTTCTGGTTATCGTTTAGACAGAAAAAGTACGGATTATACCTAGCAATATATTTATTGAGGTCGTGACGGTAAGCAAGTAATCTGCTAGAAGTTTTACGATGAACATAGCACAGAATACCTTCTTTTTTTGCTAATACATAATAAGAAAAAGCCGATCGGTGAAGGTCACCATCTGTTCTTACATGATTTATGCATGAACGTTTTACTTCTTTGTTAAATACGTTTTCCACACATTCCTTGTACATTGATTTTCGATAGGCATCTATGTTGTGGTGTGGTATTCCCGAGAAGTATTTTCCTGTAATTTTATAAACTAACTCCGATGATGCAATAAGCATTTTGCGGTAATGGCCAATGTTTTGCCCGATTAATGTTTTGAAATGATGGTGCCACCTACCAAACACTTTGCGTTTTAGCCTTATATAGGGTAGCCCATTTTCATTAAAGAATGATTCAGGACTAACAGGTTTGTTGATAAACATATCGTCGTTAGAGAATAAAAAATACTCTGAAAGACCCGGAATGTTGTGCAGATAATACTCTATTACACTCGAATTATAACATGGTAATGCCTCCTTGGCTAATATCTGAGTATGGTCAACTATTTGTACTCTCGCATTTTCAGTATTTAACCATTCGGGTATTTGGTTGTCCGTAACAATAAATACTTTTCGTATCCAGGGCGCATTTTTTTCCAAAGCCCTCAAAGAATACATTAGTTCATTGTTGTTGATATACCTGCCTTTACAGTTTTGTTCGCTGTTTTCATTGAAGTTGCCTGTTAATTGTAACTTTCGTCTAAGCCAGTTTGGATCATTACCATCAACCCACAGGTATACAATGTCTATTTCTAATTTATGCATAATTTATTTCGATATTTTAAAACTTATGTAGCTTGTTTTTTTACATTTCAAATTCTGATTTTTTCGGAAACAATGTCTTCAGAAATGGCTTTATTTTCTTTCTGTCCTCATCAGTAGTGTATTGTGTGTCATTCAGGCAAAAAAACATGGGCTTGTATTTATTTATATAATACATGTAGTTGGAGTTTTGCAAGCGTATCCGACATGATTCATATCGTGAAACGTACCGGAGTCGTCCTTTTTTAAGAGTCAGCGTGTAAAATGCATAAATTGCCCGCTGAATGTCAGATGAGTGTCTGACATGGTTTGTGTATGTTGCTTTTATTTCATTCATGAATATGTTTTCATTGGCCTGTACAATAACTGATTTACTGTATGCATCCATATTATGATGCGGTAATGCACTAAATCGTTGCTTTGTGTGTGATTTAATCAGCTTTGCTGCATTTGCAATGGATTGCCGATAGAAATTGTTTTGTTTGTTTAGTTTTCTTTTTACCAATGAAATTAAACTGTCAAAGGGATTGTAAATAGCTCTGATTATTGGTTTTCCGGTATTATCAAAAAAATCATGCGGAGCTACGGGCTTATTGATAAACATATCGTCGTTTGCAAACAAAAAATACTCAGATAAACCGGCTATTTTGTGTATAAAATGCTCAATAACAATGGCATTGAAGCAGGGAATGGCTTCTTTGACCAGAATTTCTGAATGATTAATAATGTTTATTTTAGGATGGTTGGTGTTTAGCCACTCCGGTTGCTGGTCATCTGTTACAATAAATATCTTCCGTATCCATGGCGCATACAACTCTACTGAACGTAATGAGTATTTTAATTCATTATTATCAAGATATCTGCCTTTGCAATTAGCCTCCGTAGCATCATTCAGACTTCCTGTTATGGAGATTTTCTTTTTTATCCATTCCGGATCATTACCATCCACCCAAAGATATACTAAATCAATTTCCAGATTATTTATACTCATTTTGTTCAACCGAATTATTCGAGGATTTGTTTTGTTTGCTTACAGCGCACAAAAATACAAGAAAAACCAGAAAACGCATTAT
>JBLIZK010000037.1:0-4581 GCA_048859825.1 Paludibacter sp. | reverse complement strand
TCTAAATAATACATCGAGTCAAATAGTTGATAGTTACACAATAATTCATAATCATAAAACTACTGGATATTGGATTTTTAATTGTTGGATATACAATAGAAAGGATTCAATGTTTTATAAACTTGATAGTGAAGAATTAGTTGGTTTAAATAAGGTTTTTGGTAAAATCGAAGTGAATGAAACGAATCAGATTAATCCGATGAATATTATTGATTTCTATATCTACATTAATGACACCATGGTATCAAAAATGACAAAGAATACTCATCTAACGGATAGTATTTTTGGGTTGAAGTGATATTTTGTGGGGAGATGGAGAAATAATTATTTTTACCACATTTGAATTGTAAACAAATATTATTATAAAAAGAAAGAGGGAAATAGCTTATCATCAGCTTTTTCCCTCTTTTTTATTTCTCACTTTTTCTTTATCCGTTTGTTCTGGTATCTTTCACAACCACATCGTGAGCGCCACCTTCGATAATGGAGGTCGACGAAACGAGGGTAATTTTGCCATTTTGTTGCAGGTCAGGTATGTTCATAACGCCACAACTGCTCATGGTAGATTTTATTTTGGCTACCGTTACATCTAAGTTGTCTTTCAGTTTTCCGGCATAGGGTACAAAACTGTCCACACCTTCTTCAAATTTCAAACCTTCGCTGCCTCCCGAGTCGTAACGTTGCCAGTTGCGGGCACGGTTTGAGCCTTCGCCCCAGTATTCTTTCATATAGTTACCATTTACGAGCAATTTACGGGTAGGGCTCTCGTCGAAGCGGGCAAAATAGCGCCCCATCATCATAAAGTCGGCACCCATAGCCAATGCTAATACCATATGGTAGTCCTGCACAATACCCCCATCAGAACAAATTGGCACGTAAATACCTGTTTTTTCAAAATATTCATCGCGTGCTGCCGCCACTTCGATTATTGATGTGGCTTGTCCGCGGCCAATACCCTTTTGTTCGCGGGTAATACATATGGAACCACCACCTACACCTACTTTCACAAAGTCGGCACCGGCTTCGGCTAAATACATAAAGCCATCGCGATCTACCACATTTCCGGCACCAACACGAACACTCTCGCCATAATTGGCTTTGATGTATTCAAGTGTTTCTTTCTGGTATTCGGAGAAACCATCCGAAGAGTCGATACACATTACATCCACACCAGCTTCCAGAAGTGCAGGAACACGTTCTTTATAGTCGCGACTGTTTATGCCGGCACCTACTAACAACGACATGTTTTCGTCCGATAATTCGTTCGGATTGGCTTTGTGGTTTTCGTAATCCTTACGGAAAACAAAGTATTTCAGGTGTTGGTTATCGTCAATAATTGGTAAACAGTTTAGTTTGTTGTCCCAAATAATATCATTTGCTTCGCTGATACCTATACCCAATTTTCCGGTTATCAGTTTTTCAAACGGAGTCATAAATTCTTTGATTTTCCGATCCGGGTTGTCGCGGGTAACACGGTAATCGCGTCCGGTTACTATTCCCAGCAATTTTCCTTCTGATGTACCATCGTGTGTAATGCCAATTGTGCCGTGTCCTGAGCGTTCTTTCAAAAGTAATACATCTCGCAGAGTGTGTTCGGGGGTAAGGTTGGCATTGCTTACCACAAAGCCGGCTTTAAAGCTTTTTACTTTGTAAACCATTTCGGCCTGCGATTCAATGCTTTGCGAGCCAAAAATAAACGACAAACCACCATTACGGGCCAAAGCTATGCCTAATTTGTGGTCCGATACCGATTGCATAATGGCTGAAACAAATGGTACATTCAGCGAGATGGCTGATGTTTCACCTTTACGGAATTTTACGAGCGGTGTTTTCAGAGAGATGTTTGCCGGAGTGCATTCCTTGGTTGTTAGTCCGGGGATAAGAAGGTACTCACTGAAAGTTCTTGAGATGTCGTTTAAATACTGTGCCATAAAGTAGTTTTTTGTTTTAAAAAATTGCACAAAGGTAGTCAAAATCCCTTATTTGGGCAAAAAACAAAAATGAAAAATGAATATTGAAAATGAAGTGAATTGAACAGGAGTGATGAAAAAAGGATGCTCCAATAAAAATTAAATTATATTTGTATTATAATTGTAAAAAGAAAGATGGAGCAGGTAGAGAAAAGCCATGAAATAATAAGCATAAACGAAATGGCTGCATTCTTATTGGATGCTGGTGTGTTTTTAATGTCCTCGGGAGCGCATTCGGGCAGGGTGTGGCGTAATTGCAAACGTATGGCCGCTCATTGGGGTTTTGAAATAAGTATAAATCCAACTTATACAGGTATGTTGCTAACTGTATGGGATGAAAATAATCCTGATAATGCGGTTACGCGTTATAAATCATCGCCACCATCGAGCATTCACATGGCTGTATTGTCCGAAATAAGTCGTCTGACATGGCAAATAAAGGACGGTGATGTTACTTTTGCTGCTGCCCGTCAGGCCTTGGAGGAAATACGGGTCAGAAGCCATTATCCTTTCGGGATTGTGGCATTAGCAGTAGGTTTTTCGTGTGGTTTACTGGCTATGCTGGCCGGAGGCAATATTAACGATGCACTTATTGCGTTAGCGGCTGCTTCTACGGGTTCTTTAGTACGGTATTTTATTTTGCTGAACAAGTTCAATAATTTTCTTTCAGTAATAATTGCCGCTTTTGTTTCGTCGTTTATTGCCGGACTCGATACTATTTTTCGAATAGGCAGCATGCCCGAAATTGCTTTAGCCACATCGGTTTTGTACCTTATTCCCGGAGTGCCATTGTTGAATAGCGTTATTGATTTGCTCGAAGGGTATTTTTCGGCTTCGCTGGCCCGTTCTTTGTTTTCAGCATCGGTATTATTGTGTATAGCCATAGGAATGACAATTACAATTATGCTCCTGGGCATCTCCAACTTCTAACTTCTAACTTCTAACTTCAAAACATGGAATACTTAAGTTCATTATTCGTAGATTTTACACTGGCTTTTTTTGTAGCTTGTTGTTGGGGTATTTTGTTCGGTTCGCCTTTTAAATCGCTCTGGATGATAGGTTTGTTGGGAGGTATGGGGCATGCTTTGCGTTTTGTATTGCTCAATATGGAATTCGGGCTTATTGCATCCACACTTGCTGCATCCATTCTGGTGGGTTTAGCCGGGATTGCCGGCGCGCACAAAGTACATACACCCCCTGTGGTTATTACTATGCCGGCCTGTATAACCATGATTCCTGGTTTGTATGCATACCGTACTATGTTGGCTCTGATAAAACTTAGCGATAAGGATATTGTTGCTAAGCAGCCCGATATTTTACCTACAATTGCTCATAATACAGTACTCACTTTTTCATTGCTTTTCGCTCTTGCTATAGGTATTTCGGTTAGCGCGTTGTTTTTTCGAAACAAAAGTGCTAAAGAAATAAGATGGGGCAGAAGGTGATATTAAAATGATATTTTTAAAAATATAAGTTTGTGAACAATTTTCACAATGTATTGTTAATTTAATGTTTTTGAGTGCCTCAAATAAACAATTGAGATTTTTTTTGTTATATTTGAGGGTGAAATAATTCCAAATTGAATAAAATTACAAAAAGCTATGATTTTCGACAAAGCAATGATTGAGCAGGTATACGCAGCTCTTCCGGGAAAAATTGAGGCGGTTAAAGCCAAACTTAACCGTCCGTTGACATTGGCAGAGAAAGTGCTTTATGCACACCTTACTGCTGGTGAAGAAATTAATAATTTCGAACGTGGTGTTGATTATGTCAATTTTTCGCCCGACCGTGTAGCCATGCAGGACGCAACGGCTCAAATGGCCCTATTGCAATTGATGAATTCCGGTCGTAAAAAAGTAGCTGTTCCTTCAACCGTTCATTGTGATCATTTAATTCAGGCTCATGTATCGGCTAATGTTGATTTAGCGACAGCCAATGATACTAATCGTGAGGTATACGATTTTTTGAGTGCAGTTTCCAATAAATTCGGAATCGGCTTCTGGAAACCGGGAGCGGGAATTATTCATCAGGTAGTACTTGAAAATTATGCATTTCCGGGTGGAATGATGGTAGGTACCGACTCGCACGATGTGAATGCAGGTGGTTTGGGTATGATTGCCATTGGAGTAGGTGGTGCCGATGCTGTGGATGTAATGGCCGGTTTGCCATGGGAACTTAAAATGCCAAAACTGATTGGCGTTAAGCTTACCGGAAAACTTTCGGGTTGGGCATCGCCAAAAGATGTAATTCTGAAACTGGCCGGAATCCTTACTGTTAAAGGTGGAACAAATGCAATTATTGAATATTTTGGCGAAGGTACCGAGTCATTATCGGCTACCGGAAAAGGTACAATTTGTAATATGGGTGCCGAAGTGGGCGCTACAACTTCCATTTTTCCTTTCGATGCCAAATCGGCAGCTTACCTCGAGGCAACAGGCCGTGCAGCTATTGCCGAATTAGCTCAGGCAAACAAAGCGCATTTACAGGCCGACCCGGAAGTGTTGGCAAATCCCGAAAAGTATTTCGATCGTTTAATAGAAATTAATCTAAGTGAGTTAGAGCCTTATGTAAACGGCCCGTTTACGCCCGATGCTGCCTATCCATTATCTGA
>JBLIZK010000036.1:0-4973 GCA_048859825.1 Paludibacter sp. | reverse complement strand
AAATCGTTTCGACATTCCTCTTTTGGCCGAGGAGCTTTTAAGAGCCGAAGTAGATATTGACCTGATGAAGCGGAAGTTTGTCGATGTGCAGGTAATATTTCATAAAATGGAAGCACGCACATTGAGCGCTGCATACAAATTTTATTGCGAAAAGGATTTGGTAGGTGCACATGGTGCCGAAGCCGACACACTGGCAACCTATGAAGTGCTTCAGGCTCAACTCGACCGTTATCCGGATCTTAAAAACGATATCGACTTTTTGGCTAAATTTACAACACAAAGTAACAATGTGGATTTTGCGGGACGTATTGTGTATAACGATAAAGGGGAAGAATTGATTAACTTTGGCAAGTACAAAGGTCAAAAGGTAGTAGATGTACTTAAGTCCGACCCGGGCTATTATGGGTGGATAATGGGAAGTGATTTTTCATTGCATACTAAAAAGGTATTGACAAATATTCGATTACGTAATTTTTAGTTCTCAATGACATTTATTTCGACAAAACGCCTTTGGGGGCTATTCTGCTCTTTTCTGATAATAAACCTGCTACTTGCGCAAGCTCCGGCAGGTTATTACAGTTCGGCCTATAATACGCAGGGTGCACAGCTCAAAACGGCTTTGTATCGTATTATCAGTCCGCATACAAGGCTCGATTATATGTCGTTACCATCTCAGTTCAGGTATACCGACTGGCATCCTGATGGATATTTCTGGGACATGTATTCAAACGTACGTCAATCGACCTGGTCGGGATTAAACCGAGAGCACAGTTTGCCAAAAAGTTGGTTTGGTGTAGGTACGGGTAACGAAGATAATTATGATATTTCAGTGGATTTGCATAATTTATTTCCCTCAAATCCGGCTGCTAATACAGCAAAATCAAATTATGCATTGGGTGTGGTGGGTTCTTCTGTTACATATACCAATGGAGTTACTAAAGTTGGGAAAAATTCATTTCCGGGCTATACTGAAACAGTTTTTGAACCGGCAAACGAATATAAGGGTGATTTTGCGCGAACATACATGTATATGGTAACCTGCTATGAGCAATATGCATCAAACTGGCAAAGCACCGGTACCTCGTCGATGTTACAGCGAAATACCTATCCGGTATTCAACACCTATGCAGTAAATCTGCTTATGCAGTGGCACAGGGCTGATCCGGTTAGCACCAAAGAAATTAACCGGAACAATGAAGTATATCGTTTTCAGGGTAATCGGAATCCCTTTATCGATCATCCTTTGTTGGCTGAATATATTTGGGGAAAGTTTATAGGAAATATATGGGATGGTACTGCAGATTTGCCGGAAACAGATGAGCCGTTGGTGTCATATTATACAAAAGCAGATAATACCATTACAGTTGAGCTTAATAAGCCGGCTGAAGCTACATATAAAATATTTAGTTTAACCGGAGTGTTGATGAAGACCGGTCAGGTGGATGCTTCGGGAAAAATTTTATTAACGCATGAAGCAAGTGGTCAGGTTTTTGAAAATGGGATGTACATTTTAACAGTATATGCCGGAACTTATCGGAAGACTGTACGTTTTATTGTTGGTTGATTAGTTGATGTTTAGTGTTTTCTCAGAGAGTTAATCCTTATAAATCACATACAAAATGAAACACTCAGGTTTAATTTTAAGACAAATTATTGTTGTATTAATCTTACTTTCAATAAATGTAAGTGCGCAGGAAAGCTATAAAACCGTAGTTGGTAAAATAACGGATAAGAGTTTGGGCGACGTGTTATCGTTTGCCTCAGTCAATGTATTGAATACCAATATTGCTACAGTTTCGAATACGGATGGTGAGTTTATTATCAAAATACCATCTGACTTGCATTCCGCAGTCATCCAAATCCAATATGTTGGTTATAAGGACCTACAGCTTCCTGTGTCTGCTATTGGAGATAAGAAATTAAAAATTGAATTAGAGCCAGTCTCTGTGGAGTTGCCCGAAGTGAGCGTTATATCGAAAGATGCCGATGCGCTGATCGAAGCCATGTTTGCAAAAAGAGCCGAGAACTACAGTGGACAACAGTCACGCTTAACGGCATTCTACCGCGAAACGATTAAGAGAAACAATTCCTATGCTTCTTTGGCTGAGGCCGTTGTTGATGTTCGTAAATTTCCGTATACTACTTACCGTCATGATAAAGTAGCCATTTTTAAGGCTCGTAAGCAAACTGATTATCAGAAAGTTGATACCGTAATGTTCAAATTGATGGGTGGGCCATATACGTCTCTTTATCTGGACGTTATGAAGTATCCGGATATGATTTTTACGGATGAAATGTTTAAAAAATACGACTTTAACTTTGAACGGTCTACCAAATTGGACAAACGTTTGGTGTATGTTATCAGTTTTAAACCCAAAGCCGATGTCGAAGAACCACTTTATTATGGTCAGTTGTTTATCGATGCTCAAACGACAGCGCTTAAAACGGCCATATTTAAACTGGATTTAAAAAATATTGAAGAAGCTACTCGTATGTTTGTGATTCGCAAACCTCAGAATGCAACCGTTTTTCCGGTGGAGACAAATTATAGGGTAGATTTTTCGGAAAGTGGAGGAAAATGGTATTTTTCGTATAGCCGAATTGAGTTGGCGCTTAAAGTCGACTGGAAACGCCGTTTATTTAATACCGTGTTTCATTCAACTATCGAAATGGCAGTAACCAACCGAACAAATAACATAACTGATGATGTTGAAAGTGAGAATACACAGCCTTTGCGTCAGAAAGCCATTATTGCTGACGAGATTAAAGGTTTTGCTGATCCGGATTTCTGGGGCGAATTCAATGTTATTGAACCTGAAAAACCAATTGAAGTTATTATCCATAAAATCCGACGGAAAATGAAATAAACTCTTATTCCCAATTGAATATAAAAAAGTCCCGCTATCAGAATCAGACAGCGGGACTTTTCTTATTCCCCTTTAGGGGTTAGGTTTTTTTTACTTATTTTTCTCCACCCAAACTCTTGCATTCACAAATGCTTCCACCCACGGAGTTACCTGATCGTTGTTTTTGCGGTCGGCAGGGTAGTGAGCGCATTGCCAGGGGAAAATGGCGCGTTCAGGGTGTGGCATCATGGCTAAATGTCGACCATCGGCCGAGCAAATACCCGCAGTATTGTAATCAGAACCATTTGGATTGGCCGGATAACCTGCGTGTGAATATTTAGCGATAATGTTGTACTCGTTTTCGGTTTTTGGTAAATAGAATTTACCTTCGCCGTGAGCCACCCAAACACCGAGTTTGCTGCCGCTTAATGAGCCTAGCATTACAGAATTGTTTTCAGGAATAGTTAATCCCACAAAGCCCGATTCAAATTTGTGCGAATCGTTGTGTAACATGCGTGGTTTCACATCGTGTTCTGGGGTTAAAACACCTAGCTCCACCATTAACTGACATCCGTTACAAATGCCTAAGCTAAGGGTGTCGGTACGTTTGTAAAAATTGTCGAGCGATGATTTGGCTTTTTCGTTATAAAGAAATCCTCCGGCCCAACCTTTAGCCGAACCCAGAACGTCTGAATTAGAAAATCCGCCGCAGAATACAACCATGTTTACATCTTCGAGTGTTTCGCGTCCTGTAGCAAGGTCGGTCATGTGTACGTCTTTCACATCGAATCCGGCCAAATACAGCGCGTAAGCCATTTCACGTTCGCCATTTGTTCCTTTTTCGCGAATGATAGCTGCTTTTATACCGCTTGCTTTGCGGTCGGGCGATATACCGAACTGCGACAATTTGCCTTTGAACGAAGCGTTGAACGCAAACTCCAAAGCTTGATTTTTATAATTGCTGTAGCGAGATTGAGCACAAACTTCACCACTTTGTTTGCGGTCAAGCAAATATGATGGTTTAAACCATAAGTCGCGTAGTTCGTTGATAGAGAATGAATAAGCTTCTTTTTTGCGATTGATTTCCAAACGGCGTTCAGCAATTGGTGTAGCAATGCGCGCAAAGCCCACTCCGTTGTCGTTCAGGATTTTTTCAACCGCTTTACGGTCTTTCACCTGAATAAGTACCCCTGGATTTTCGGCAAATAGCATGGTAACCAATGAATTCTCTGAAATATAGTCCAGATTTACATTTAATCCGCCTTTTGTATTAGCAAAACACATTTCGAGCAATGCGGTTATCATACCACCTTCCGAAATATCGTGTCCGGCAAGAATCAAATTATTAGCAATCATCTCCTGAATGCTATCAAAAGCTGCTTTGAAGTATTCAGCATCTTTTACAGTAGGCACTTCATCACCGATTTTATTCAGCGTTTGCGCCAATACCGAACCTCCTAATTTGTGGCTATCGAACGAGAAATCAATATAATAAATAACCGATTTTTCATCGTTTACCAAAACGGGCGATACTACTTTCTTAACATCCGATACCTCTGCTCCGGCCGAAATAATTACCGTTCCCGGCGAGAATACTTTGTCGTCGCCATATTTTTGAGTCATCGAAAGCGAGTCTTTACCGGTTGGAATATTGATACCCAATGAGCAGGCAAAATCAGAACAAGCTTCTACCGCTTTGTATAAACGGGCATCTTCACCCGGATTTTTACATGGCCACATCCAGTTAGCACTCAACGATACACTGTCCAAACCATCGGTTAACGGTGCCCAAACAATGTTTGTCAATGCTTCGGCAATAGCCATTACTGAGCCGGCTTCCGAGTCGGCCATGGCTACCAATGGCGCATGTCCGATAGAGGTAGCAATCCCTGTAGTTCCGCGGAAATCAAGTGCCACAACACCAAGGTCGTTCAACGGCAACTGAATTTCACCGGCGCATTGCTGACGGGCAATTTTACCGGTTACCGAGCGGTCTACCTTATTGGTTAACCAGTCTTTACAAGCTACCGATTCTACTTGCAATACGTTTTCGATGTACGACTGCAATTGATCTTCCGAAATTTCGGGAGCTGCATAATCTTCTTCTATTGTGTTGTCGGTAATTAC
>JBLIZK010000035.1:0-21605 GCA_048859825.1 Paludibacter sp. | reverse complement strand
TTATTTTTTTTAAATTTATAGCCTTACAGTTAACTTGTGTATAACACGCAAATATACTAATTTTCTGCATGTTTGAAAAATCAGTTTCTTATTCTGTTTCATCATCACATATAAACGGCGTTTTGTATCGAAAAGTACATTTCTCCTGTTAAAAATATCGGATTTTGAAATAGTTTCTTGCAAACAGGGTCTGTTGTGTTGAACTTTTCGGTTTCAGTGGATGTTTATTGGTTGAATTCAATCAATTTTTAAAAACTTCAAAATTTTATGAAACGACTAATAATTGCTGCTGTAACATTTTTAATGTTGCTTTTTACTGCCAATGCTCAGTTTACATTGCCTGCATTGTCATTTAAATATGCTGCTCTTGAGCCACACATTGATAGTACAACCATGTTTATTCACCTGAATAATCATCACGCCGCTTATGTGAATAATTTAAATAAAGCGCTCGAAAAATATCCTGAATTAGCCAACCTGAGCATCGAAAAGCTGATTTCTTCGGTTAATACTTTGCCGGCAGATATACAGAATGTGGTTCGTAATAATGGGGGAGGGCACTACAATCATTCGCTATTCTGGACATTGCTGATACCGGCCACTTCTTCGAAAATGTCGGAAGCATTGGCCAAGAAAATTGCGCTGGAATTTGGCTCGGTTGCCGAATTTAAAAACAAATTCGAAGCCGCATCAGCCACCCGTTTTGGTTCAGGTTGGGCGTGGCTTATAAAAGATTCTTCAGGCAAGTTGAAAATAATTTCTACTCCAAATCAGGATAATCCACTTATGGATGTTGTTGCTGATAAAGGAAAACCGGTGTTGGCACTCGATGTTTGGGAGCATGCATATTATCTGAAATATCAATCGAAACGTGCTGCATACGTGAAGGCCTTTTGGAATGTAGTTAACTGGAGTGAGGTAGAGCGTCTTGTCAACGAAAAGTAATTTAAAAAAAATATAAAGCCGTAATGTGATCGCATTACGGCTTTTTTAGTTATTTCCCTTTCTCAGTGGCTGGTATTCCTTTTATCATCCAATCGGGTGCCTTTTCGCCTTTCAGGTAGTGGTTGAAAAAGTCCATCATTCTGATAGTGAGGTCCATTCTGTTTGCCCAGTATTTTTCATCAATATTGTGTTCCATGCCATTGTAGTTGAGCATCCATACAGGTTTGTTTAGCCTATACAGTGCCATAAAATATTCAATACCCTGGTACCATGGCACAGCCCCGTCGTTGTCGTTGGCCATTATCAGTAATGGGGTATTTACCTTTGGTGCAAAAAACAAAGGAGAATTATCAATATACAACAGCGGTTTTTCCCATAATGTGCCGCCTATACGGCTCTGCGTTTGTTCATACTGAAACATGCGGCTATTGCCTGTGCCCCATCGGATGCCTCCGTATGCACTTGTCATATTGCTAACAGGTGCTCCGGCCATTGCTGCTGCAAAAATATTGGTTTGTGTTATCAAATAAGCTGTTTGATAGCCACCCCAACTCTGACCCTGAAGGCCCATGCGTTTTTCGTCAATGCTTTTGTGCGTAGAGATAAGGTGGTAAACGCCACTTACAATGGCATTGTAGGCACTTTGGCCGGGGTAGCCGGTTTTGTAGGTGATATCCGGAACAAATACAAGATAGCCATTGCTGCAATAGTGAGGTATGTTAATAATTGAACGACTGGGCGATGGTATGCTGTGTCGGTGAATGTTTTCGGTGTTTCGTTCGTAAAAATATACCATTAGTGGGTATTTTTTTGTTGGGTCGTAATTGGCTGGTTTGTATAACAGACCCCGCAGGCTGTCACCGTCAAATGATAGCCATGAAGTCATTTCAACAGTAGCCCAGTTAAACTCTTTTTGTTGAGGATTGGTTACCGACAATTGAACCGGGTTTTTAAAGTCGGACTTGCTGTAGAGGATTTCAGGGTATCTTTCAACAGTTTGTTTCGACCATAAAAAGTCGTTGGTGTTTCGTGCCTTAATAATGTCGCTTATGCTGCAATTCTCGGATGTTAATACTTGCGGGTCGCTTTTTTGTTGAATTGTCAGCGTGTGAAGTGTTTCGCTGAAGTCTTTTTCGTTCACCGACTTCAAAAGTATGGCTATGTTTGTGGGTATAAACACTTCATCGTAGTTTGTTTTAATATAACTGAATTGGATTTTATTTTTGCGCCCGTTTGTCAGGTTTATTGCTGGTTTTTTAGCTTTTAAATCGATGCACCAAATATCATATCTGTCATTTATCAGTACATATTCATCGTTGGGAGTCCAGCCTGTAATACCATAGGGTTTTGCTGCTGCAGGTATGTCGTTATCTTCATCTGTCAGGCTAAACGCAAAGTTGGGAAGCGGATTTGTTTTTTGTCCGTTTTTAGTGTTTGCCAATACATACTGTTTTTCATCATGGTTGTACCATAGTGCAAAGTTGCCCGAGGGCGAAATGGAAAGTAACTTACCTTTAGTGAGTAAGTTGCTTCTGGTGCCGGTTTTTACATCTACCAAAAAATAGTCGCCCGGTACGTCAATGTCCCATGCTTCGGAGCGTTCGTACTTTGTTTTGTCTATGCCTATTGCTATATCGCCATTATTTTTGTTTAAAAAACGGATGGTTTCCATCGCACTATCGGTGAGTTGTATGCACTTTTTACTGTCAGTATGGTATATCGCAACAAAAGTTTTCTTTTTCTCATTTTCGACATTTTTTAATTGCTTTGGCTGTATTTGATTGTCGGTGTAGCTCCATACATCCAGTTTTGCTTTTTCGTCGTCAGGAATACTGTCTTTTTTCTCTTTTACGGGTTTGGCTGCAATCCCGAAGAAAAGTTTTTTGCCATTTTCCGAAAAGTAAATCTGACCATTTTCAGAAGGTGTTAAACTGTTTTTACTGAATGTTTCTGAATTGGCAATTGTGCTGAATTTCTTTTGATTAATCTGATATAGTCCAAGTTGATAACTTTTTGTTTTAGCCGTATCCTTGCTGTTCAAAAATGCAAACTGAGTGCCTTTTACGTCAAATGTTATTTTTTTTATGAAATTTGAGTCGCGCAATAATGTGTCGGCTGTGCTGTTTAGTGCATTGTAAAAAATAAGAGTGTTAATTTTCGTGGAGTCATTTTCTTTTGCGAAAATTGCTGCAAAATCAGCTTTTGTGGCATACCCGTAACTTTCTACGCGTTTGAATCGTTTGGATGTGTTTGTTCCTGAGTTTACAATTACTAAATCGAATAATTCACGTCCTTTGCTGGAATTGATTTTCGGCTTTTTCGTAGTATTTTTAGCAGTACTGTCATTTTTCTCTTCCGTTTTTGTTGCTTTCTCGGGGTCCATCATCAGAAATACTGTATTGCTCTCAATACCACAAGCTGTACTTTTAAAGCCCGGATATTTTGTGATTTCGCGTGTTTGCGTGTTGAAAATTCCGATACTGTCCTTTGGTAGCAGTTCTTTCTTTGTTTTGGCTATTTTGTGTTTTCTGGTGGTGTCCGATGGTGTTTTAATCGTGTAAACCAATAACTTACTATCGACTGTTATTCTGGCATCGGCTCCTCTTTTTAGTGAGTCGATTTGGTTGGTGGTGGTGTTGTGGATAATCAGTACTCCATCTCCTTTTTGCGGATTAATTTCGTAAAATACTATTGTGCCGTCGGTTGATATTTGTCGGTTGACGATACGTTTCCAGTTAGCAAAATCTTCGGTGCTGATTGGTTTGGTTGTGCCGGCTATCAAAAGGATAGGGTACAGCAATATGATTGAAATAAGTTGTTTCATTGATAATTTATTTGTTTGAATACCGGATAAATATTGAAAAAAGCGCATATTGCAAATATACTCAAAATCTTGTTTTGTACCTTCTTTTACTTGCTGTTCCATCTATTCTTTTTTTTGTTTTTAAATTTTTAACCCTCGTCGTGTTGTTCTGAAAAATATGTTTTGTTTATTTGTTTTTAAAAAACTCCCCCACTTTGCATGTTTTTTATATTAAAACTGATAATAATTTTATAATTAGCTGAAATGTAGTTATATAAATATTGTTTTTCCTCAGCTCTTTATGTTTATAATTTGTTCATAAGTGGTTGAAAAATAAATAATATATGTTAGTAGGGTTGTTGAAAAGTTTTTGGTGGGGGAATGTGGGGGAATGAAAAAGTTTTTGTATTTTTACGCTTAAATAAACCAAGGTAAAAAGTGCTGAATTTTATAGGAAAATATGATGCTAAATTAGATGTGAAAGGGCGTGTTTTTGTGCCTTCTTCATATCGTAAGCTCTTATCTGATAAGGATAAAGAGTGTTTGGTTTTGCGTCGTGATCCGGATAATAAATATTTGGTGCTCTATCCGGTTTCGGTTTGGGAGGATGTTGTGAATCAGCTTAAATCCTCGCTGGACGAGTGGGATTCGGAGGATAAAATGTTGTTGATGCAGTTTGTGTCGGATGCCGAATGGCTCGATAGTGACTCTCAGGGGCGTATCCTTGTTTCTAAACGTAATCTGCAAAACATTTCTGCTGAAGGTAGCGATATGATATTCGTTGGGATGTTGGATCGTATTGCTATTTGGAGCAAGTCGGCTTATGAGCAGGCTATGCTGCCAAATCCTGATTTTTCATCATTGCTGAAAAGTAAAATGGTGAAAAAAACACAAATTTAATATTGACCGCATAATAGGGATTTGGCATGGCAAAAAAACAACAAAATAAAAGTAAAAAGGTGATTCTGAAGTCTGATATTCAGGATGATGTGCCTGTTTTGTATCATGTTCCTGCATTGTTGACCGAAACTATTGAAGGGTTGAATATACAACCCGATGGTGTGTATGTGGATGTGACATTTGGTGGTGGTGGACACTCAAGTGCCATTCTTGAGAAACTTGGCGAAAATGGGCGTTTGTTTGGATTTGATCAGGATATTGACGCTGTAAAAAATATTCCCGACGATGTACGCTTTACTTTTGTGCGAAGTAACTTCAGGTATCTTAAAAATTTTCTCAAATATCATGGGGTGACTCAAATCAATGGTCTTTTGGCTGATTTGGGTGTTTCTTCGCATCATTTCGATGAAGCGGAGCGTGGTTTTTCATTTCGTTTTGATGGACCGCTTGATATGCGAATGAATACTGCATCGCCGGTTACTGCGGCTCATATTTTGGCTACATATACCGAGGAGCAGTTGGCAGACGTGTTTTATTTGTATGGCGAATTGCACAATGCGCGAAAGATAGCCCGTACTGTGGTAATGCATAGGGCGAAAGAGCCTATTGAGCGTATTTTTCAGTTTATAGAATTGTTAAAGCCGTTTTTTAGTCGCGAAAAGGAGAAAAAAGACATGGCGCGTGTATTTCAGGCCTTGCGTATAGAGGTGAATAGCGAAATGAAAGTTTTGAGTGAGATGCTTGAGCAATGTGTTGAATTATTGTCGCCTGAAGGACGTATTGCTGTGTTGACATATCACTCGCTAGAGGACAGGTTAGTGAAGAATTATTTCAGAAGCGGAAACTTTGAAGGTAAAATCGAAAAAGATTTTTTTGGGAATGTAATAGCGCCTCTTAAAACGATTAATAATAAAGTCATTGTGGCTACGGACGAAGAAGTACAGCGCAATCCGCGTGCT
Organism: Paludibacter sp.; assembly: GCA_048859825.1. Lineage (GTDB taxonomy): Bacteria > Bacteroidota > Bacteroidia > Bacteroidales > Paludibacteraceae > Paludibacter. Next base: position 15,998 of record JBLIZK010000035.1, on the reverse strand, counting down.
CGAAGTGCAAAGCTCAGGGTGGCTATGAAACCTGCTAATGTAGACTGATATGAGTTTTTTTAAACGTCTTGTTGATAATATTAAAGGGAATGAGGATTTTAATGATTTAAAATCCAGTACGTTGAGGGATATTATTAACGGAAATATTCTGACAAAGAAATTTCTGAAAAAACAATATCCTTTGTTGATAATGATTGCGATACTGGCTTTTTTGTATGTTGATAACCGGTACTACTGCGAGAAGCAATTATCGAAAGTGCTAAAACTGAAAAGAGAATTACAGGATATTAAATATGAGTCGCTCACTCTGTCGGCTGAGTTAATGGAAACAAGCAGGCAGTCAAGTATCCGAAAAATGGTGAAAGAGCGGGGATTAACATTAAAAGAATCAAGTACACCTCCGGTGGTAATTGATTTAAACAAAGAAACAAAACAAGAAAACGACGATTAATAATATAAATGGCAGCAAAACGCGATAGCATAGTACTCCGGTTCGGGATTGTATATGTAGTGATTATACTCCTGTTTGTGGCTGTTGTTGCGCGTATTGTTTTTTTACAAACCGTTGAACGCGATGAGTGGCTGGCCGTAGCTGCTAAAAGCAAGAAAACCGATATCCTTGTACGCCCTGCCAGAGGGAATATATATGCCTGCGATGGTCGTTTAATGGCGAGTACAATTCCTACCTACTATATTTACATGGATACCAGAGTGGAATCTCTGCGTGAAAAAAATGGTATCCTTTTCAAAGAAAAAGTTGATTCATTGGCAAATGCTTTGTCCTCGTTTTTTGCCGACAGAACTGCTGTGGAATACCGTCAGATGCTGAAAAAAGCGTATCGCGACAGAAAAGGTGAACTGCTTATTTATCCGGGACGAATCACATACTCGCAATTAAAAGAAGTACGTAAAATGCCGCTTTTTCGTTTAGGGCGCGTTAAAAGTGGGCTTATCACTCGCGAAATGCTCCGTCGCGAAAAGCCTTTTGGTTCACTCGCATCGCGCACAATTGGCGATATCTATGCCGATGATTCAAAAGGTGGTAAAAATGGCCTTGAGTTATACTTCAATAAAGAATTACTGGGTACTCCGGGTATTTCTATTCGCCAAAAGGTGGCTAACCGATACGAAGAAACCGTGCAGGTGGAGCCTATAAACGGTATGGATGTATTAACAACCATCGACTTGAATATGCAGGATATTGCCGAAAAAGCACTAACCGATAGTTTGCGCTCATTTGATGCTGCCATGGGCTATGCGGTAGTGATGGAAGTGAAAACCGGCGAAGTAAAGGCTATTGTAAATATGTATAAAAATGCCGATGGTTCGTATTCCGAGAATAAAAACGGAGCGGTTTCGGATCAGGTTGAACCGGGTTCAACATTTAAAATCTTCTCGTTAATGGCCTTGCTCGATGAAGGTAAGGCCAATATCAATGATGTAATGAATACCGGTAATGGTGTACATGAGTTTGGCGGACGTAATATGAACGACCACAATGCAAAAAAAGGTGGCTTTGGCTCAATTACACTTGCCGAAGCCATACATGGTTCGTCAAATGTGGGAATTTCAATGGCTGTTGTGAAAGCCTGGGGCAATCATCCTGAAGAATATGTGGAGAAATTGTATGAAATGGGGTTAAACGAGAAATTTGATTTGGAAATTCCGGGTAATGCTGGTCCAAAAATTCGTCACCCCAAAGATAAATCCCGTTATTGGGCGCAAACTACATTGCCATGGATGTCTATAGGTTACGAAACTCAAATACCACCTATTTATACACTTTCGTATTACAATGCCATTGCCAATGGCGGAAAATTGATAAAACCGGTGTTTGTAAAAGCAATTATGCGAAATGGTGAGAAAATAAAAGAATTCTCAACCGAAGTTGTTCGTGAATCCATGTGTAAATCGTCTACCTTAAAACTTATACAGGAGGCGTTGCTTGGTGTAGTTGAGGGCCCGATGGGTACTGCGCATAACGTAAAATCGCGTCATGTACGCATTGCCGGAAAAACAGGCACTGCGCAGATTTCAAAAGGTTCGGCAGGTTATAAAGCGGGTGGTACAAGCCATCAGGTATCGTTTTGTGGATATTTTCCGGCCGACGACCCACTGTATTCATGTATTGTGGTTATTCGTGAACCACACAATGGGTATCCTTCGGGAGGTAAAATGGCTGGTTCGGTGTTTAAGAGTATAGCTGAAGAAGTGATGGCTTTAAAATCAAATTTAGACCCAACTTATCTGGCAAACGATACGATACATGTATATCCATTTTATCCTCAGACGAAAGCCGGGTATACCAAAGCCGCACGGTCGGTAATGAGTAATCTGAAAGTGGATTTTGCAGCCGGAAAATATAACTGGTCAAAAACCATTGTTGAAAATGACAAACCACATCTTCAGTCGGTGAGTGTGGTAAAAGGCCGTGTTCCTGATTTACAGGGAATGGGTGCTAAAGATGCTATGTATCTGCTCGGTCAGTTGGGATTGCATGTTCAGCTTCAGGGTAAGGGTAAAGTAGTTAAGCAAAATATTGCTGCCGGAGCTATAGTAAAAAAGGGACAATTAATCCGGATAGAGTTAAATTAAAAACACATCAGTATGTTAGTTCGTGAATTAATAGTTGATTTAAATTATATTTTGGTTAAAGGTAATGCCGAAACCGAAATAAGCGGTATACAGTTCGACTCTCGTAAAGTTGTAAAAAACACGATGTTTGTGGCTACTAAAGGTACAGCAGTGGATGGGCACGATTTTATAAAGAGTGCTATACAGATGGGTGCTGTGGCCATTGTTTGTGAATATTTACCCTCTGAAATTTCGGATGACGTTTGTTATATACAGGTGGATAATAGTTCACTGGCATTAGCTGTTTTATCATCTGCCTGGTTCGGTAATCCATCCCGAAATATTACTCTTATTGGTGTAACAGGTACAAACGGTAAAACCACAATTGCAACATTACTCTATAATTTGTTTCGTCGGCTTGGATATAAAGCAGGTTTGTTGTCAACTGTATGCAACTTTATAAATGAAATTCCTGTAGAAGCAACTCACACCACACCGGATGCCTTAGCATTGAATGGACTACTGGCTCAAATGGTTGATGCGGGTTGTGAGTATGCTGTAATGGAGGTAAGCTCGCATGCTGTGGACCAGCACAGGGTTGCCGGATTACAGTTTGCCGGTGGCATTTTTACAAATATTACACGCGACCATATTGATTATCATCTCACATTTGAGAACTACCTGAAAGCGAAAAAGGGATTTTTCGATATGCTGCCGGCATCGGCTTTTGCGCTGACCAACGAAGATGATAAAAACGGACAGGTAATGCTTCAAAATACACGGGCGCGAAAATATACTTATTCGCAACGCGGTATGGCCGATTTTAAAACCAAAATTCTGGAGCATGGTTTTGATGGAATGTTGCTCAATATGAACAACCATGATGTACACGTTTCGTTTATCGGGAAATTCAATGCCAGTAATCTGACAGCTGTTTTTGGAGCAGCAGTATTGCTTGGCCACGATGAGTTGGAGGTGTTGCGTATACTCAGTTCTTTAAGTTCGGTTTCAGGGCGTTTCGAAACGCTTCGTGCCCCTCAGGGCTATACGGCCATTGTTGATTATGCGCATACGCCCGATGCATTGAATAATGTTATTTCAACAATTAATCAGATTTTGCAGGGAAACGGAAAGTTGATTACTGTAGTTGGTTGTGGCGGAAACCGCGATAAGGGAAAACGTCCAATGATGGCCCGCGAAGCTGTGGATGGTAGCTGGAAAGCGATTCTTACGTCGGATAATCCTCGTTTTGAGGAGCCGCAGGATATTTTAAACGACATGTTGGCCGGACTTGACGTGGTTCAGAAAACACGTAGTTTGACAATAGTCGACAGGCGTGAGGCAATAAAGACGGCTTGCGCTCTGGCACAGCCGGGCGATGTGGTGCTGGTTGCCGGCAAAGGGCATGAAGATTATCAGATTATTCAGGGAGTTAAACATCATTTCGACGACAGAGAAGAAGTTCGTAATTGTTTTTGATACACACGATATAAATACACTAAATCAATAAAAGTATGTTATACCATTTATTTCAATATCTCGACAGGTATTTTGATGTTCCGGGTGCCGGGATGTTTAATTATATTTCATTTCGTGGTGGGCTCGCCTTTATTCTGGCCATGCTGATTTCAACCATATTCGGACGTAAGATTATTGATTATTTGCAAAAAATGCAAATTGGCGAAACCATTCGTGATCTTGGTTTGGAAGGCCAGATGAGTAAAAAGGGTACACCTACGATGGGTGGCGTAATCATTATTCTGGCAATTTTGGTGCCTACTTTGCTTTTAGCTTCGCTGAATAATGTGTACATCATTTTAATGCTTATAACTACTGTCTGGATGGGCCTTATTGGCTTGCTCGACGACTATATTAAGGTGTTTCGTAAAAACAAAGAAGGTTTGCAGGGACGTTTCAAAATTGTGGGTCAGGTTGGCTTGGGTTTAATTGTGGGTCTTACAATGTATCTGAGTCCTGATGTGGTGATACGTGAAAATACTGAGTTTGTAGGCCAGAGCGAAAGAGTCGAAAGCGTTTCGTATGCAAAGCAGGATATAAAATCGACAAATACAACCATTCCTTTTTTCAAAAACAATAATCTCGATTATGCCGATGCTTTTACATGGGCAGGCGATAAAGCGCAAAAGTACGGATGGATTCTGTTTGTGATTGTGGTTATTTTTATTGTTACAGCCGTGTCGAACGGAGCTAATATGACGGATGGGCTCGACGGTTTGGCTACCGGTACATCAGCCATTATCGGTGTAACTCTGGGAATTTTGGCCTATGTATCGGGTAACGTGAATTATGCGGCTTACCTGAATATTATGTACGTGCCCGGCACCGGTGAGTTGCTGATTTATGCAGCTGCATTTATTGGTGCAACAATTGGATTTTTATGGTACAATTCATTCCCTGCACAGGTTTTTATGGGCGATACGGGCAGTTTAACTTTAGGTGGTATTATTGCCGTATTCGCCATTGCTATTCATAAGGAGTTGTTGATTCCTATTTTATGCGGAATATTTTTTGTCGAAAACCTGTCGGTAATGATGCAGGTAAGTTATTTTAAGTTTACCAAGAAGAAATATGGCGAAGGTCGCCGGATATTCAAAATGGCGCCATTACATCACCATTACCAGAAACCGGGAAATGCAGGCATACAGGCATATTTTCAGAAACCACTTCAGGCAATGCCTGAGTCGAAAATTGTGGTGCGTTTCTGGATTGTAGGTATAATATTAGCCGCATTGACGATAATAACCCTGAAAATAAGATAATTAATAAGGAAAAGCCAATCAGAGCAATCAAAACGCGATAGAGCACATGTGATTATAGACTGATAGCTATAAAACAAAAGATGCAGATGAAAAGAATAGTAGTACTTGGAGGTGGTGAGAGTGGTGCCGGAGCAGCAATTTTGGCCAAATTGAAGGGATTCGATGTTTTTTTATCCGATTTGTCGGCTATCAAACCTGAATACATTGCGTTGCTTGAGCAACATGGAATATCGTGGGAGCAAAAACAACATAGCGAGGAGCTGATATTAAATGCCGACGAGGTGATTAAAAGTCCGGGAATTCCCGACAAGGCTCCACTCATTAAAAAACTTGTTGAAAAAAGCATACCGGTTATTTCCGAAATTGAATTTGCAGGTCGTTATACCAACGCCAAAATGATATGTATTACCGGTAGCAATGGTAAAACCACAACCACTATGCTCATTTATCATATGCTGAAGAAGGCCGGATTGAATGTTGGCTTGGCAGGTAATGTGGGACATAGTTTTGCTCTACAGGTTGCACAGCATACTTTCGACTATTATGTGCTTGAACTAAGCAGTTTTCAGCTCGATGGTATGACTGAGTTTAAGGCTGATATTGCTATTTTGTTAAATATCACTCCTGATCATCTGGACAGGTACGATTATAAATTTCAGAACTATGTCGATTCAAAATTTCGAATTACTCAAAATCAAACAAAAGACGATGCGTTTATTTACTGGGAAAACGACCCTGTAATTAAATCTGAACTGGAAAAACGGAATATTCAGTCAACCATGTATCCCTTTGCTATAGAGCGTTCCGAGAAAACCAAAGCGTTTGTCGAAAATAACGAGTTAATTATTAAAACTTTAAAAACAATTTTCACTATGCCACAATCAGATCTTGCACTTCAGGGTATTCATAATACCTACAATTCAATGGCGGCAGGGTTAACTGCCACAATTCTGGATGTTAAAAAAGATAGCATTCGTGAGTCCCTTATGGATTTTCAGGGGGTGGAACACCGTCTGGAGTATGTGGCAACTGTGCGAAATGTGCGCTACGTGAACGACTCGAAAGCGACCAATGTGAATTCCTGCTGGTATGCGTTACAAAGTATGACCAGTAAAGTGGTATTGATTTTGGGTGGTACCGATAAAGGAAACGATTATAGTGAAATAGAATCGCTCATTGACGAAAAAGTGGATGCCCTGATATTTATGGGTGTGGATAATTCGCCTTTACATACCTTTTTCGATGGTAAAAAGGAGCAAATTTATGATGTGAGTTCTATGGAAGAGGCTGTAGCCACAGCCTATAAAATTGCAAAAGCCGGACAAACGGTGCTTTTATCGCCTTGTTGTGCCAGCTTTGACTTGTTTAAGAATTACGAAGATCGTGGACGACAATTTAAAACCTGCGTTCGGAATTTATAATGTTTCCGAAAATTATTTTTACTGATTTTCCTTTTTTAATCCGATAGTAGAATGGATTCTTTATTAAAAAAATATCTTCGTGGCGATACAACTCTTTGGGTAGCTTTTATAATGCTATGTGTTGTGTCGGTTATCGAAATGTACAGCGCTTCCAGTACATTGGCCTACAAAGCAGCCAACCATACTGCTCCCATGTTGCGTCATGTGAGTTTTCTGGCGGGTGGTGCTGTGTTGGCTATTTTTGTGCATCTTATTCCGTATCGGTTTATTCGCCTGGCCTCGTATTTGGGCTTGTTAACGTCGTTTTTTCTACTCATTTTGGTACAGTTTATGGGACATAGCGAAAACGATGCAACCCGTTGGCTTTCGTTGGGAGGTGTTCAGTTTCAACCCTCGGAGCTGGCCAAAATATCTGTTATTATTGTGGCTGCCGACTTTATTTCGCGAATAAAAAATCCTCAAACCGATGAGAAGAAATACTTTATAAGCATTATGGTGATGCTTATGCTCATTGTTCCACTGATATTAATAGAGAACTTTTCGACGGCTGGCATATTGTTTGGTGTAGTATTTTTAATGATGTTTATTGGTAAAATATCATTGAAAAAGCTGGGTTTTGTTGCCGGACTTATCGTTATTGCTGCTATTGTTGGTTATGGCGCTATTAAGGCGATTCCTAAAGATTACATGCCCGATGCATTTAAGCGTGCGTATACCTGGACGAGTCGTATCGATAAATTTATATATGATGATGGTGAAAAAGAAGATAAATACGCCATTACCGACGATAATTTACAGGTTCAACACGGCAAAATAGCCATAGCCCGGGGTGGTTTTTTTGGTGTAATGCCCGGAAACAGTGTGGAGCGCGATTATTTGCCACAGGCTTATTCTGATTTTATTTATGCCATTATTGTGGAGGAAATTGGACTTTTAGGTGGGATTGGTGTAATATTGCTTTATCTGATTTTATTATACCGTGCCGGGCGAATTGCCATGCAAAGTCCAACGGTGTTTCCTGCCATTGTGGTAATTGGTCTATCGCTCATGCTGGTTATTCAGGCATTTGTAAATATGGCAGTGGCCACAAGTCTGGGGCCTGTTACCGGTCAGCCTTTGCCACTTATTAGCAGGGGGGGGACAGCCATTCTTATCACCTGTATCTATTTTGGAGTTATATTGGGTGTAACCCGTCAAATAAAAGAAGAGGGACAGAAAGATGATAGCGAGATGACGGATACTCCTGAAGAACCGGTTCCGGTAGTATCGGTTGACGAATTATAAGGAATAAACGCATAAAACAGATTTATATGACAAAGAAACACAGGTTTATCGTAAGTGGCGGCGGCACCGGAGGACATATTTTTCCGGCTGTTAGTATTGCTAACGAATTAAAAAGGCGTTATCCTGATTCCGATATATTATTTGTAGGAGCATTGGGACGCATGGAAATGGAGCGTGTTCCTGCAGCCGGATACAAAATTGAAGGTTTGCCTGTGAGTGGCTTTGATCGCAAAAATATGATTCGCAATTTCAGGGTGCTTTTTAATTTAGCGGTTAGTATGGTAAAGGCCCGTCGGATTGTAAAAAGATTTAAACCCGAAATAGCGATTGGAGTTGGAGGATATGCAAGTGGACCACTGCTCAAGGCGGCAGCAGCATTGGGTGTCCCCACATTAATACAAGAGCAGAATTCGTATGCAGGTGTTACCAATAAACTTTTGGCGCAAAAAGCATCCAGAATTTGTGTTGCTTACGATAATATGGAAAAGTTTTTTCCGGCTGATAAAATTGTAAAAACAGGCAATCCCGTACGTCAGGATTTATTCAATGTGGACCCAAAATCGGGTGATGCCTATGCTTTTTTTGGATTAAATCCAAATCTCAAAACATTGTTGATAGTTGGTGGTAGTTTGGGTGCCCGAACCATTAATCAGAGCATCATAGCGGGTATGCAAAGTCTTATCGAATCGGGCATTCAGGTGATTTGGCAGACAGGTAAATTTTATATTGACGAGGCCCGTAAAGCAGCCGCTCCTTTTATGTGCGAGCGTTTGGTTGTAACCGATTTTGTTTCCCGTATGGATTATGCATATGCTATTGCCGACCTTGTTATTTCGCGGGCCGGAGCCAGTTCAATCTCTGAATTGTGCTTGTTGGCTAAGCCGGTTATTCTGGTGCCATCGCCCAATGTAGCTGAAGACCATCAAACACAGAATGCTTTGGCATTGGTAAACAAAGATGCTGCCGTTTTAATAAAAGATGTTGATTCGGTAAATAACCTTTGCTCTACTGCTCTGAGTTTAATTCAAAACGATGCTAAACTTCAGGAATTAAGTGTTCATATTGCCGCTTTAGCCGAAAAGAATTCGGCCTCACGAATTGTGGATGAAGTAGATAAAATAATTAAATAAAAATTGTTCAGATAAAAGTTTTTACTTTTAATGATAATAGAATTATGAATGAGTATACCAGATATTATTTTCTAGGAATAGGTGGAATTGGAATGAGTGCTCTGGCGCGTTATTTTAAAACCAGAGGTTTCGATGTTGCCGGCTATGACCGTGCCGAAACAAAATTAACGCAGGAGTTAGTCTCAGAAGGTATACAGGTTTCGTATTTCGATGAGGAAATACATATACCAGCCAATTATTTGAGTGCTAAAAATACGCTGGTTATTTTAACACCTGCCATTCCGGCGAGCCATCCGCAGTTAAAATATTTTGAAAAAAATAATTTTACTATCCAGAAGAGAGCGCAGGTATTAGGCAACATTACCATGCAAAGTAAAGGGATATGTGTGGCAGGTACACATGGAAAAACCACTACATCTACCATTACGGCTCACCTAATGTATCAGTCGCAGGTGTCATGTAGTGCATTTTTAGGTGGAATAGCCAATAATTATAAAACAAATTTGCTGCTTTCTAAGGATAGTAATCTTGTAGTTATTGAGGCTGATGAATATGACCGTTCTTTTCATCAGTTATCTCCTTATATGGCTGTTATCACATCTGCCGACCCGGATCATTTGGATATTTATGAGAATGCAGAAGCCTTCAAGGAAAGCTTTGAGCATTTTACATCGTTGATTCGTCCTGGTGGAGCATTGTTGATGAAGAAAGGTATTCGGGTGGAGCCAAAACTGCAAAAGGGTGTAAAATTGTTTACTTATTCAATGAGTGAGGATGCTGATTTTAAAGCCGAGAATATCCGGATTAAAAATGGCGAAATTCATTTTGACTTTGTAACTCCAACTGATAAGGTGGCCGATGTTCGTTTGGGTGTACCTGTGCTTATTAATGTGGAAAACAGCGTGGCTGCAATGGCTCTTGCCTGGCTCAATGGTGTTACTTCGGAAGAGTTAAGGGTGGGGATTTCATCCTTTTCAGGTATTTACCGACGTTTCAATATCGTATATAAATCCGACAAATGTGTTTATATGGACGATTATGCGCATCATCCAAGTGAGTTGCGGGCAAGTATAAATTCCATCAGAGCATTATTCCCCGATAAAAAAATTACAGGCATATTTCAGCCGCACTTATTTACACGTACACGCGATTTTGCGCACGATTTTGCGACTGAGCTTTCAAAACTCGATGAGTTAATACTGCTCGATATATATCCGGCGCGTGAGTTGCCTATCGAAAATGTGACTTCTGAACTCATTTTCAATGATGTTAATCTTACACATAAGTCTTTGTGCAGCAAAGAAAATCTTTTATCTTTGCTTGAAAATAAAGAGTTTGAGGTGTTAGTTACCTTTGGTGCTGGCGATATTGATAAATTTATTCCTCTGATAAAGGATGTTTTAAAAAGAACGGAAAAAAGTTTGTCATGAAATTTGCCATCGTTAAAAAAATTCTGATTTCGTTGTGTGTTGCTCTGGTAGCAGCTTATCTTGTATTTGCCTATTGGGAGTACTCTGGTGCCGACCAGAATATCATTTGTACCAATCTGGAAATTCAGTTAATGGACCAATCGGGTACACGCTTAATTTCAGAATTTGAAGTGGCAAAAATGATTGATAAACATGAACTCAATCCGGTTGGACTTAAATATAAAAATATATCGACCGAAAGGATTGAAGAGGTTTTGCTCGGTAATGATATGATACGTACAGTTGAGTGCTATAAGAACACTACCGGTAAAGTTGTTGTACAGATAAAACAACGCACACCAAAGTATCTTATCGCCGGTAATCAAAGCTATTATGTTGATAGCGAACGTCAGTTAATGCCTGTTTCCTTGAATTACGCTGTGTATGTGCCGGTGGTTTCTGGTCGTGTTTTACGCAATATGGCCACGGGAGTTATTTATGATTTTGTGTCGTACGTTGAGAAAGATACGTTTTGGAATGCTCAAATTGAGCAAATATATATTCGCGACGATTTAAAGGTAGAACTTATTCCCAGAGTAGGCAATGCTACGATTATTTTAGGTACCTTTGATGGTTTTGAAGATAAGTTGAAAAGCCTGCGCGAATTATATATGCAGGCGTTTAGTGTGGTTGGTTGGAATCGTTACGAAAAGATTGACTTGCAGTATAATGGTCAAATTGTATGTACCCGTTCAGGTACAATTCCGGATGTGGTTGTAGCGCAGAAAGACACGGTTGTGTTAAATGATAGTATTGTAAAAAAGATATGATACCAAACAGATTTGTAGCGATAGATTTTGGTAGCACCCAAATCTCGGTAATGGCAGCTGAGGTGCTAAAGGATGGTTTTGTGAAGATTCTCGGAGTCGAAACAAAACCATCGGAAGATGTACGTTATGGTATTATCGAACAGGGCTCTGGAGCTGCTTTTAAACTGAACGAATTGCTGAAAATGCTAGAGAATAGTGCTCGTCTTAAGGATGTGGATTATATTTCAGTAAGTGTTGGCGCCAAAAGTATGAAAAATGTGGCAGTCAACATTACGCGTATGGTGGGAGCTTCTAAGGTGATTTCATCACAATTAATAGATGATATGCTTGCCGAAGCCGAGGCTAAAGTGAAAGGGACAAACGCGGCTGTTTACGATGTCATTCCTCTCTATTATGAACTTGATGGCATGCGGACGGATGAGCCGGAAGGAAAACAGGCTGTTCAGATTGTTGGTCGTTATAATATCATTTACGGAAACAAAATTATTGCCGAAAAACTCGAAGGCTGTATTGAACGAACAGGTAAAATAATTGAATATCGTTGCCTGGGTATTGATGCAATTGCCACAGCTGTGCTCGATGAGCACGAAAAGGAAGAAGGTTGTGTGCTTATTGATATGGGCGGACAAACTACAACAATGGCTGTGTATAAATACGGAGCCTTGCAAAATATGGTTGTAGTGCCTTTGGGTGGCGTAAATATTACAAAGGATATTCAGGAATTTGGGATTGCCGAGCGCAATGCCGAAAGGTTGAAGTGTGCGGTTGGTAAAGCTTTGGAAACTCTAATTGACAAAGAAATTCTTGTGGCAGTACCTTCGGTGAATCCCGATGGGCCTCAGGTGAAAGTGTCTACCCGTATACTTTCTATGGCTATTGAGGCCCGTTTGGAGGATATAATGGATCCGCTTTTCGATGCAATAGAGAAAATGGAAGAGGAATTGCCTCATGGTGTTATTCTTACCGGAGGTGCTTCGGCACTTAGTGGTTTGGTCGACTATATCAATAGCCGTTTTGGTTACGATGTTCGTTTTGGAAATTTCAACGACTGGTTGCACGATGATACGGATACTGCTTTTCGGAATCCGGCCTATACACGTATGGTTGGTACTATTCTGCTAAATCACGAGTATCGTGAACAGCATCCATTGGCTGAAGTGGAGAATAATAAGCAAAAGAAAAAGAATGCCAAATTGCCGGGTGGAAGCATCCGAAATAAAACAGCCGAGATATTCAAAGGCTTTTTTGGTGACGATAATCAGTTGGAATAATTGAAAAAAGATAAATCTATTAATTATATACTATATGGGATATTTAGATGATGGACTACCACTTGATTTGCCGGTTATTGATTCGTCAATAATTAAGGTTATCGGGGTAGGAGGTGGCGGTGGGAATGCCGTAAACCACATGTATCGTCAGGGGATAACTGACGTTTCTTTCGTTGTTTGTAATACAGATAATCAGGCACTTGTAAAGTCGCCTGTGCCAAATAAGATACAGTTAGGGCACGATACAACAGCCGGACTTGGTGCCGGTGGTGACCCTAAAGTGGCTCGTCGTGCCGCAGAGGAGTCTATTGAAAAGCTGCAGGGCCTACTTAAAGACAATACCAAAATGGTGTTTATCACTGCGGGGATGGGTGGTGGTACAGGTACAGGTGCTTCGCCTGTAGTGGCTAAAGTAGCCCATGATATGGATATTCTTACGGTAGGTATTGTAACTATTCCTTTTGCATTTGAAGGGAAGCAGAAAAAAATTCAGGCACTCGAAGGCGTTGCAGAACTGAGTGAACATGTTGATGCGATATTGGTAATCAACAACGAGAAGCTAAAAGAAATATACCCCGATTTGGAGTTGTCCAATGCCTTTGCCAAAGCCGATGATGTGTTGACAAATGCCGCTCGCGGAATTGCCGAGATTATAACGGTGCCCGGATATATTAATACGGACTTCGCTGATGTGTACAGTATCATGAAGGATGGTAAAGTTGCCATTATGAATACGGGATATGCCTCGGGCGAAAATCGAATTTCGAAAGCCATTGAAGATGCATTAAATTCACCACTACTGAATACAAACGATGTGAGTGGAGCAAGCAAGGTGTTGTTAAGTTTGTACTGTTCAACCACCAATCAGATTAAAATGGAAGAAGTGCAACAAATTCACGATTTCATGAACAGGGTTGGCGAAAATGTTCAGGTTATTTGGGGTGCTACCTTCGACGATTCATTAGGCGACAATGTTAAAATTACCATTATCGCTACCGGTTATGGTGTAAGCGATATTCCGGGAATGCCACTTACAGCAATTAATAATCTCCGGAAAAGTAATAATTCAACCAGCGAGAGTGGAAATGTACTCAAAAATGTGGTCAATGCGTTTCACGGATTAACAGCTGATAAAACGGATAAAGACGAGATTGACCCGATTGAAAAAGCAATTAATCAGTATTATGGAGACAACTCAAAGCCGAAGCAAAGCCCGATCGAAATTGAAGAATTACCGCTTGATGCAATTGATGAAGTAGAGATGCATATCGAAGAGGAAGTTGTTGCAGAGGCTGATGTGCCGGTTTTCTCTCTTGATGATATTGAGAACGACAGTAAGTTGAAAAAAATTGAAAATATTCCTGCGTGGAAACGCAAATTCATGAAAAATAAGTAATTAAATATGAACGAATTGTTTGATAAGATAAGCGATGATATTAAGGCAGCAATGCTTTCGCGCGATAAAGTGGCTCTTGAGGCATTAAGAGGTGTAAAAAAGGAATTCATTGAAGCTAAAACAGCAAAAGGTTCTGACGGTAATCTTGCTGACGAACAGGCTGTGAAAATTCTTCAGAAAATGGTGAAGCAACGGAAGGAGTCTGCCCAGATATTTGCCGAGCAAAACCGACCAGAATTGGCCGAAAATGAGTTGGCCGAAGCGGCAGTTATTGAAAAGTACCTGCCTGCACAGCTTACTGATGCTGAGTTAACAGCCATCATTAGTGCATTAATTGTTGAGTTAGGAGCTAAAGGCCCTCAGGATATGGGAAAAGTAATGGGTGTTGCCTCTAAACAGCTTTCAGGCAAGGCCGAAGGGCGTTTAATTTCAGAAAAGCTAAAACAATTGTTAGCCAATTTGTAAGGCTATAATCATCACCGGCTGTTTTTTGTCGAAATATTCGAAATATTTTTGCTAATTAAAAATGATTATCTATCTTTGCAGTCCGAATTTCAGAAAGTAACATTAACACATTAAATAATTCAAAATTATGATCGTAGTACCTGTAAAAGAAGGCGAAAACATTGAAAAGGCATTGAAAAAATTCAAACGTAAATTTGAAAAAACAGGCGTAGTAAAAGAACTTCGTCGTCGTCAATGTTTCGATAAACCTTCGGTAGTAAAACGTGAAGCTAAAATTCACGCTGTTTACGTGCAGAAAATGCAATTAGGAGAAGAATAATATTCTTTAAAATCCGGGATAAGTATTGTTTTTCCGGTGATTTTATTCTATTTTCGTTGCAGATTTACGATGTGCTATGGTTGAACAATTTCTGCAATATATACAGTATGAGAAGAATTATTCTTCTCATACTGTTTTGTCATATCGTAATGATATATATCAGTTTCTTGCCTTTGTCGATTTGCAGCCCGCAAATTTTTCGCCTGCATTGGTGTCTGAGGCCGATATTCAGCGCTGGATATTGTCATTAATGTCTGATAATATAGATCCAAAATCGGTTTCACGCAAAATTTCAGCTCTTCGTTCATTGTGGAAGTATTTGATGCGCCAGTCTTATGCCGGAAATAGTCCGGTGTCGGGTGTTGTTTTGCCAAAATTACGCAAGCCTTTACCTGCTTTTTTTAAGGATGATGAGTTGGAGCGGGCATTGGATAATCTGGAAGTGAATGCTGTTGATTATCGTTCGGTGTTAAACTATGCTATTGTTTACACTTTGTTTGCAACCGGCATCCGATTGTCGGAGCTGATTTATTTAAACAGAAGTGATGTGGATGCGATAGCGGGGACGATTAAGGTGACGGGGAAACGTAACAAGCAAAGAATAGTGCCTGTGAGTGTAATTTATTTTAAACGTATATCAGAATATGTTAAGTTGCGGGATAATTTGATGGGTGAAACAGAAAATTTGTTTTTTTTGTTTGAAAACGGAAAACAGTTGTATTCGAAATATGTTTATAATATTGTACATGCTCTTATGGGTGAGTTTAGTAGTCAGAGTAAACGAAGTCCGCATGTTTTAAGGCATAGTTTTGCTACAGCGTTATTGAATAATGGGGCGGATTTGAATTCTGTGAAAGAACTGTTAGGACACAGTAGCTTGTCGTCTACGCAGGTATATGTGCATACAAGTTTTGCTGAATTGCAAAAATCATACAATCAGGCTCATCCAAGAGCAAATATTTAAAAAAGGAGGTAATTATGAAGTTAAGGATTCAGTCAATTAATTTTGACGCAAGTGCTGCATTAGAGGCGTATATTTCTAAAAAAATTTCAAAATTGGAGCGTTTTTCGGATGATATTATTAATGTCGACATATATTTGAAAGTTGAAAAACCGGAA
>JBLIZK010000034.1:0-13859 GCA_048859825.1 Paludibacter sp. | reverse complement strand
GCAAACGAAAACGGGTTAAAGAATACCATTAACAAATTATACGTAGCATCATCAACCGGTATATTCATTTTATCGTATAACATCATAGTCTGATTAATCAAATCGGCTATAAATTCTTTGTGCATTAATGTGAAAATCAATAATACAAGCGAACCAATGATTGCCCCCAAAAAATAGACTTTAAACAGGTATTTAAATGCCTGGCCAAATGTCAAAAAACCGTCTCCCTCCTGGTCACGGTGTTTTTTTGTCATAAAATAAAGATAGACAACTATCCCAATTGAAATTAGAATTGAAAAAGATGAAAGAACCGGAATCTTTAACGCAGAAATAAGAACGTTTAACGATATTATTGCACCAATAATTAATCCGTTCTGAACAGCCGATTTAGAAGTATTCTCTACCATTGTCATTTTTTTTAAGTTCGCACAAAGTTATAAAAATTGTGGCATATATTAAAGAGCAATTCGTGCTAATATACAAGCATTAGTGCGTATTCAAACCACTTACTGTATTCCAAAAACAGCCCACAACTTCTCATCGACAGGTGTAGGAGCTGTAATTTCGATTAATTCTTTTGATACTGGATGTATAAATGAAACATGACGCGCATGCAGACTAATTCCACCGTTGGGGTTCGAACGGGCAAAACCGTATTTCAAATCTCCTTTTATAGGACAGCCCATTTTGGCTAACTGACATCTGATTTGGTGATGACGGCCTGTTTCGAGATGTACTTCTAATAAATGAAAATTATCCGATGCAGCTAACATTTTGTAAGTCAACGAGGCCTTTTTTGCCCCTGGAACCATTTTAAGATGTGCTACTGATTTATTTTGCTTCTCATTTCGCACTAAAAAGTGCTCCAGTCGTCCTTCAGTTTGCTCAGGACACTCCTTCACAATAGCCCAATAAGTTTTTTTTACCTGCTGTGTTTTAAACATTTCGTTCAGGCGAGTCAATGCTTTACTGGTTTTTGCAAAAAGCACTACTCCACTTACGGGCCTGTCCAACCGATGCGTAACACCTAAGAACACTTCGCCGGGCTTATTGTATTTATCTTTCAGGTATTTTTTTATAGTTTCCGATAAGGGTTCGTCGCCCGTTTTATCGCCCTGCACAATTTCCGAACTACTTTTGTTTACCGCAATTATGTGGTTATCTTCGTACAATACAGTCATTACTTATTTTTCGGTTAAATAATTATGGCCAAAAGTATCAAAAAAAAACAGTTCCACTTAAGACCTTAAAATTTTATACAAATAATCAGCTTTAAAAAAATAAAAGCATGCAAAGATACTAAAAAAAGTCCTTTGCATGCTTTGAGTGAAAAACCGGCAATATAGCCTGTGTAATGTGTTTATTCAATATTTTTCAACAACCCTATCAAACCATAAAGTTGTTGCTTGAGTTTCAGCATTTCGGCAACATCTCCCTCATTTGTTCCAACATTAAGTTTCTGTACCAGCCTGAGCGGTATTTGTGCTGCCTCATGTTGCATTTTAGCACCCGCTTCTGTCAACGAAATCATCACTTTTCGCTGATCTGTTTCTGATTGCCTGCGCTCAATTAAACCCATCGCCTCCATCCTTTTTAGGAGTGGAGTAACTGTGTTGGTATTTAAAATCAGCTTTTCGGCTACTTCGTTTACAGTAACCGGACTTTTTTCCCAGAGTATCATTAGTGCCAGATATTGAGGATAAGTTATCCCGAGCTTATCAAGATCCTCCTGATAGGCACGGATAATTAGTCTCGAAACAGCATAAAACGGGAAGCATAACTGATTTTCAAGTTTGAGTTGTTCGTAAGCCATTATAAATAGATTAATGGTAAATAGTTATTTTGTTAAAGCAAACTTTCAATAAAAGCCTTCATTTGTTCGGGTTTGGTATAAGGAGCAAAACGCTTTACCGGTTTTCCGTTCTTATCAATTACAAATTTAGTGAAATTCCATTTTACACGGTTGCCAAAAGTACCTTTCAATTCATTTTTCAAATATTTGTACATAGGATGAGCATTATCACCGTTTACATCAATTTTTTTAAACATCGGAAACGACACACCATAGTTTATCAAACAGCCCTCTGAAATTTCTTTCTCGCCTCCGGGCTCCTGATTAGCAAACTGATTGCAGGGAAACCCGAGGATAACCAGCCCACGGTCTTTGTATTCACGGTACATCTGCTCCAGTCCTTCGTATTGAGGAGTTAAACCACATTTACTGGCTGTGTTTACAACTACTACTACTTTACCAGCAAAGTTTTCCATTTTCACTTCTTTACCTTGTAACGAAGTGGCTTCAAAATCATAAAATTTCTGTTCCATATTTTCAATTATTATTATTCATTTAATTTATGTCGTTTGCGATACAAAAATACAAATTTATATCGCTCGCGATATTTTATAAGTCTAAAATTAACAATAATTAAAAAATTAAGAGTAAACAGTAAGATTTACAAATAGTATTTACAGGCTGAAATACTGAATATTAAGCTATTTTCAATATTCAATTTTATCTGTTTTTTGAGCCCATGCTTTAAAGGCCTTAATGGCTTCGTCAGGTAGTTTCTGTTCAGTGATTAAACGGCGCTGCGATAAAGGCAATGCAATTTCATCGTAAATAAAAGAATCGTCAAAACCAATATCCCGTGCGTCGGTTTTGGTATTTGCGTAATACATTTTACTCAGTCGGGCCCAGTAAATGGCTCCCAAACACATCGGACAGGGTTCGCAGGAAGTATAAATCTCGCAACCGGAAAGGTCGAAGGAACCCAGTTTTCGGGTTGCTTTACGTATGGCTGTTACTTCGGCATGTGCCGTTGGATCATTGTAGCGTGTAACACCATTGACACCAGAAGCAATAATTTCGCCATTTCTAACAATAACTGCTCCAAAAGGACCTCCACCTTTTTTAACATTATTCACTGATAGCGCTATAGCTTTGCGCATAAATTTTTCGTTGTAACTCATAAAGCAAAGATATGAAAAAGTAATGACTAGTACGTATCGAAACACGAACAACAAATACCGGGTATTGATAATTATATGAAAAAGGATTATATTTGAAAAAAAATAATTATGAGAAGGTTTGTATTAGCATTATTTATTGGGGCTACCATATCCACTTCTGCTCAAAAAGTGGGTTTGGTACTAAGTGGAGGTGGCGCTAAAGGTATTACACATATAGGTCTGATTAAAGCGCTGGAAGAAAACAACATACCGATAGATTATATTACTGGTACATCAATGGGAGCCATTGTGGGCAGTTTGTATTCCATGGGTATGAGTGTAGAAGAAATGGCCAATTTACTAAAATCAGAAGATTTTTCGCAATGGTCAAGCGGCGAAATACCACCTGAACTCAGGTATAATTACCATAATGCCACTCCCAAACCAACCATAGTTGAGTTGCCATTTAGTTTGAATGGCAAAAGGATAGATTCATTACAAATTAAAGCTCGATTTTTACCCACCAATCTGGTACCACCGCATCAAATGAATTATGCTTTCGTACCCTTGTATGCGCAGGCTACCGCAGCTGCAGGTGGAGATTTCGACAAACTTTTTGTTCCGTTCCGCTGTGTAGCTTCGGACGTTTACAAGAAAGAAGCAGTCATCTTCCGTAAAGGTCAGCTTGGCGATGCTGTACGTGCATCAATGACATTTCCATTTGTTTATAAGCCACTTACAATAGACGGAAGACTATTATTTGACGGGGGAATATTTAATAATTTTCCGGTAGATGTAATGCAAAACGATTTTAAACCCGGCTTCATTATCGGAAGTGTAGTCTCCGAAAACCCTGATAAACCAACCGAATCCGATCCTTTTAGTCAGGTAATGGTTATGATAATGAACAAAACCAATTATTCAATTGCTAAAAACGAAGGCTTCCTGTTTAATTTTAAACTGGACGATGTTGATATGTTTGATTTTACTCCGGTAGATAAACTGATAAAAATGGGATACGATTCGGCAATGGTACATATGGACGAAATAAAGGCAATGATCAAAAGCCGGCGAACTGCCAGCGAAGTAGCTGTTAACCGAAAGGCATTTACAGAGAAATACCCTGCCCTTGTTTTTCAAAAAGTAAATGTACATGGTGTAGATACGCTTAAAAAGAAATACATTGAAAAAGTGTTTCATAAATCAAACTCCAGTTTTACAATTAAGGACATGAAAGAAGCTTATTTTAAGCTAATTTCGGACGATAAAATTCTGGAAGTAATACCTCATGCAATATATAATCAGAAAGAGGAAAATTTTGAATTAACTCTGAATGTAAAAACACAGGATAAGCTTTTGTTTTTATTGGGTGGAAATGTTTCATCCTCCACCTCGAATCAGGTTTTTTTCGGAATTCAGTACCACAACTTAAGCAATTATGCTCAAATGGCACATTTCGATGCACAATTTGGTAGAATTTATAATGGAATAAGTGGAGGATTCAGAATTGATCCGGCATCGCAACACGATTGGTATCTGCAAACCGGGTTTGTAGTACATAAATTTGATTATTTTGAAGATGATCAAGTGTTTTATAACGATATGCGACTTTCAAGCTATAACCAGTTTGAAACTTACGCAAAAATTAGTGTTGGTGTACCTGTAAGCGCTCGCGGACGATTTGAAACAGGTTTGGGTTATGGCATAATGAACGATAGATATGCTCAGAACAATGCCAGCATTAACTTAGCATCTGAACTCGATAAAAGTAGTTTTCAAATGGGGAGTCTGTTTTTACGAATTGATGGTAACAATTTAACACATAAAATGTATCCTGTATCGGGCTATAATTATAGTGTTGTGG
Source organism: Paludibacter sp. (assembly GCA_048859825.1). Lineage (GTDB taxonomy): Bacteria > Bacteroidota > Bacteroidia > Bacteroidales > Paludibacteraceae > Paludibacter. Next base: position 9,046 of record JBLIZK010000034.1, on the reverse strand, counting down.
CACAACTACTACTGAGTCGCGAAAAGTTCTCTTCGCCACTCAATGCCGCATCAAATACCGATTACGAAGGCAGCAGCTGGGTTCACTTCAGAGCTTTGTACGACAGGTATGTACCTCTGGAAAAATCTTTACGACTGGGAATCAGTGCCGAGATGGTATATTCAACGCGCAAAATGCTGAACAATTATACAATAAGTGTAATTCAGGCACCTGCATACAGCCCAACATTGCATAGTAAGTCGTTGGCAAACCCGGCATTTAAAGCTAATCAGTATGCAGCAATAGGTATTAAACCAATTTTTATGCTCACAAAACAATTGCAATTACGAAGCGAAAACTACTGTTTTTTACCTTACAAAACTATTGAAAAAGGCACAGAGAATCAGGGATACTATTCCGAACCATTTAAAACGATACGGTTTATCAACGAAGCATCGTTGGTGTTCGATTTTAAAATTGCATCGGCAGCAATATTTGCCAATCACTACAGCGCCGGACCCAACCGCTGGAATTTTGGTGTAAATCTGGGTGTTTTATTGTTCAATAAGAAGTTTTTAGAGTAGAGTTTAAGTATTTATACTTTATTACAAAACAAAAAAACCTCATGTTTCCATGAGGTTTCGTTGTCAGAATTATAAAGTTTAGTTACGTACTTTTACAATTACCTTTTTAATTTTGCCTTCGGCAATACCCGGCTGATGACCGTCCTCAGGAAAAAAGACAGCAAACTGCAAAGGATGAATATCAAGCATAACGGTGGCTTCATCAGCAAAAAAAGTCAAATCTTTTTCTGCACTGTACTCCTGAGTTACTTCTTTCAAATCAGCACCTGCTTTCCAGCCCATTTTCTCAACACAACTCACCGGTACCTGAATGTCAATAAAGTTGTTGTGCGTTTCCATGCGGGCCTGCTCAGGAGTTTTTCCATCAATTTCAACTACATTTACTACCAAATCAGAACCTTCCAGCTCGTATTTTCCCGTAGCCAATGTCACTAAATCGTTGCTTGTCAGAAACTCAAATGCCTTTTTGAAACGGGGATGCACATTTTCGTAACGTGCGTAATTACTTAAATTGTCTAAAATCATTGTTGTTTATGTTTTAAAGTATAATTATCCGGAAATCTTTGTATTAAAGCACTTCGTCTGCAGTATAATTCAAAAAACGATTAAAAGGATAAGCTATCCGACACTTTTCAGCTACAATCTCCACAAAGTCGTCGCGGTCGGTTATTGCCATATCCAACTTACCTTCAACCAGATAATGCTTCAGTTTTAGCAAATCGGCATCCGGAAAATCACGGGGGAAACCCGGAGGCACATTTTTCAGCTTATCCTCTTCGAAAAAGCCGGGGTATGTCGCTTTAAAATGGGCAGCATGCCTTATTTCGTTAAGTTCATCAATGTTGTCGTAAACACTTTTTCGCAAAGCTTTGAGTAAAGCGGGAGGCGGGCACCAAACACCAACTCCCAGAAAACATCCTGCAGGGTCGAGGTGTAAATAATAACCACCACGCTGGCTTTTACGACCTCCAGCCGAAGCAATAAATACGCCAAAATGTGTTTTATAGGGCGTTTTATCGTGCGAAAAACGAATATCTCTGTAAATCCGGAATATACAATCCGATGCTTCCACACCCCGAATATCTTCATCAAATAATGCAATACGCTGTATCAAATCGCTACTTATCTGCTCAAACTGTTTACGCACCTGGTCGTACCAGACTTTATTTTCTGTAAACCATTCACGACTGTTATTATTTGTCAGTTCCTGTAAAAACCTTATTATTTCTGTCGCCTTCATTATGTCGTTATTTAAACTATGCAAATATAATGTTTTAATAATTTGAAATGCTCTTTAAATTGTATTTTTTAGTAATTCCACTGTAATATTTGACTGATTTTTACTACTTTTGCAATCGCTTTAAGTCGTTAATTAATCAGAATTTCAAAATACTTTTCCAATTCATTAACAACACTTTAAAGCAATTGTTCAATACAATAATTCACTTTATCAAATTGAACATATCAGGGATTTATTGATATAATTTACAATAAAATATTTCAGAACACCTGACTAAGGTAGTTAAGCCATCAGTCGCAAAAACATTTTATTAACTACTCATTTCGGGTAACAAATATCAAAAAAAACAAAAAAGGCACATGAAACGAGCACGCCAGATAATCCCGATAGCTAACGGGAGTGCGAGTTCCATCTGACAAATAAAAACAATTTATAAACAGATGAAAAACAAGATAAAAGAGCTTGTACACGAAATTGAAAATTTGGCCATTGCAAACAGCGAGGAGCTGGAAGCTATGCGCGTGAAATATCTGAGTAAAAAAGGATTGGTTTCTGAACTTTTCAACGATTTCAGAAACGTTGCCAACGAAGAGAAGCGTGAAGTAGGCCAGCTATTGAACGATTTAAAAAATAAAGCTCAGGACAAAATAAACGAGATAAAGGAGAGTTTTGCGGCCAATCAGAGTACCGATCAAAAAAACGACTTAACCCGTACTGCCGATCCGATAAAGGTTGGCACACGCCATCCACTGTCGCTGACAAAAAACGAAATCGTATCTATTTTTTCCCGCATTGGTTTTACTATTGCTGAGGGTCCCGAAATTGAAGACGACTGGCATGTGTTTGGTGCATTAAACTTTCCGCCCGAACATCCCGCTCGCGATATGCAGGACACTTTTTTCATTGAACAAAACCCCGATGTATTACTGCGCACTCATACATCGTCGGTGCAGTCGCGTATAATGGCCAATCAAAAACCGCCGATACGTATGTTGTTTCCCGGACGTGTATACCGTAACGAAGCAATTTCGTACCGCGCACACTGTTTCTTCCATCAGGTAGAAGGCTTGTATATCGACAAAAACGTATCTTTTGCCGACCTGAAACAGGCCCTGATGTATTTTGCCAAAGAAATGTTTGGCGAGCATACTGAAATTCGCTTGCGCCCATCATACTTCCCATTTACCGAGCCCAGTGCCGAAATGGACATCTCCTGTAACATTTGCGGAGGAAAAGGCTGTCCGTTTTGCAAACATACCGGATGGGTCGAAATTCTGGGATGTGGTATGGTAGATCCAAATGTGCTCGAAAACTGCGGCATCGACTCTAAAATATACTCCGGATATGCTTTTGGAATGGGTGTGGAACGCATAACAAACCTTAAATACCAGGTTAAAGACTTACGTTTGTTCTCCGAGAACGATGTCAGGTTCCTCGAACAGTTTAAATCTGCTTATTAATTAAAAGATAACTGACAGAAAATCCACGGATTTCTGTCAGTATTTTTATAACAATACTACGTGCAACGTTATTTTATATACTTTTCGTACAACGGAACTCATTACCACGGCTGGCAAAACCAGCCCAATGGTATTTCGGTTCAGGAAATGCTTGAAAAAGCATTAAGTACCGTATTGCGAACAGATACACAGGTGGTAGGAGCCGGACGTACTGACAGCGGTGTGCACGCCCGATTAATGGTAGCACACTTTAATGCCTCCACCCTACCCGATCTCTTACTTTTTAGCAATAAATTAAACAGCATTCTACCCAATGACATTGCAGTTTACAAAGTAGTAAAAGTTACTGAAAATGCACACGCTCGCTTCGATGCTATTTCGCGTCGATACGAATATCATTTAGTTACTGAAAAATCAGTTTTCAGAAATGGACTTGCAGCGCGTTTTGCCAACCGGATTGACTTTGACAAGATGAACGAAGCAGCTGCAATTCTACCCGGCTACACCGACTTTACCAGTTTTAGCAAATTACATACCGACGTAAAAACCAATAATTGCAAAATAAACACGGCGTATTGGGAAAAACAGAATGATGTTTGGGTATTTACCATCGAAGCCGACCGCTTTTTACGTAACATGGTTCGTGCAATAGTAGGTACCTTGCTTGACGTGGGCCACGGAAAGTTATCCATTGAGGAATTTAAAGCCGTTATCGAAGCTAAAGACCGCTGCAAGGCTGGCGCTTCAGTACCCGCTTGCGGATTATATCTGGTTGATATTCGTTATCCAAACGATGTATTTGAATAATTCAAACCGTTGTGATTTCCATGTTCTAATTTCAAACTTCAAACTCACCCAACATGTGGTTACTCTTTTCATTCATATCAGCTTTATTACTTGGTATTTACGATGTAGCTAAAAAAACATCACTACATCAAAATGCAGTAATTCCGGTACTTCAAACATCAATACTTATTTCGTCGCTGATACTCACACCGTTTTTAATTTTATCGCGCTTTTATCCGGGTTTCGAAAGCAGTATATTCTTTGTTCCGACAATTGAATTCCATATGCACCTAAAACTGATACTTAAAGCCGTAATAGTACTCACATCGTGGCTGTTTGCCTATTTTGCCATTAAACATTTACCCATAACCATTGCATCGCCTATTAAAGCTACACAGCCGGTATGGGTAGTATTGGGCGGCGTATTAATCTTTAGCGAAAGTCTTAATTTATATCAAAGTATCGGTGTTGGTATCACCTTATTTTCGTTTTTCCTGTTTTCGTTTGCCGGAAAAAAAGAGGGTTATACCGTAACCGATAACAAATGGATGATTTTCATTGTGCTTGCTACCCTTACAGGCGCCGTAAGCGGATTATACGACAAATACTTACTCCGTGATATTCCACCGGTTTCTGTTTTGGTATATTATACCTATTATCAGGCTATAATTATGGGTATAATAACACTATCGCTATGGTACCCAAGCCGTAAAAAAACTACACCTTTTCAGTTTCGATGGTCAATTGCCATGATAGCTCTGTTTTTGATGTCGGCCGATTTTGCCTATTTTTACGCACTTTCATATCAGGATTCGATGATAACCATTGTCAGCACAATTCGCCGGGCAGGTGTTATAGTGCCGTTTATGTATGGTGCATTTGTATTGCACGATAAAAACCTGAAGATGAAAATTGTTGATTTAATTGGAGTTATCATCGGAATGATTTTCCTGTATTTAGGAACAAAATAGCAAAACCCGTCCTATATAACACTAATAAACTGGCTGTTAACATCAAATAAGACAAACACTTCGAATAAATATCAAAAATAGCCCGTATTTATTTGAATATTCGAATAAAAGTTTGTATTTTTGCAAGCCGAAAAACAAAGTAGAATAATAATTTATAATAAAGATATGAAAAGCGGAATTCACCCAGAAAGCTATCGCGTTGTTGTTTTTAAAGACATGTCGAACGGCGATACATTTTTCTCACGCTCAACCGTAAATACCAAAGAAACTATTGAAATTGATGGCGTGACTTATCCAATCGTTAAATTGGAAATCTCTAGTTCATCACACCCTTTCTACACTGGTAAGTCTAAACTGGTAGACACAGCAGGACGTGTTGACAAGTTCATGAATCGTTATGCAAAACGCATGGAAGTTAAAAAATAACTCACCACAAACTAACGACACAAAAAGCCCTGAAATTACTTTCAGGGCTTTTTGTTTGCAGAAATTCTGCTTAAATATCACTAAAGAACAAAAAAAAGAGAGAAACATTTACATGCTTCTCTCTTCTTGAGAGCGGAAGACGGGGCTCAAACCCGCGACCCTCAGCTTGGAAGGCTAATGCTCTATCGACTGAGCTACTTCCGCAATTTTCCCCTATCTCCCTTAAAGGGAATTTCAAACTCCCCCTTCAGGGGCCGGGGGTTTGTGGGCAGTGAAGGATTCGAACCTCCGAAGTCGAAAGACAGCTGAGTTACAGTCAGCCCCAGTTGGCCACTTTGGTAACTGCCCTTGCTTTAAAAGCAGTGCAAAGGTAAGAAATAAATTTCGAACTACCAAACGATATTTGCCATTTTTATGGCAGTAACAGCGGCCTCAGTGCCTTTATTTCCATGTTTTCCTCCAGCACGATCAAGCGCTTGCTGTAAATCACTGGTAGTGAGCACCCCAAAAATTACCGGGCTACAAGCAGGGTCGGCATTTAATTTTGCTACACCATAAGTTACACCATCGCACACATAATCGAAGTGGGGTGTATCGCCCTGAATAACACAACCAAGTGTAATTACTGCTGCAAAGTTTGAATTTCGCGCCAATTTATTAGCTGCATAAGTAAGTTCAAAGGCTCCCGGAACATGTATCACTTTTATATTATCAGCCAGCACACCATGCTGCACCAAAGTATCAATAGCACCATCGAGCAATGCATATGTTATCTGGTCATTCCAATCGGCTACGGCAATGGCATATTTCTGCGTTTTAAGCACATCAGCGGCCGGCATTGCATTTACGTCGTAATCCGACAAATTTTTGTATTTAGTTGCCATAAAAAAGAGTTTATTGAAAGAAAAAAGCCGCCCCAACAAAGGAAGCAGCTTTTATATTTCGGATTTATTATTCAATTATTTTTCAACACGAGCAATGTATTTATCAATATCTGATGCTTCAGCACTGGCAGGATAGTCATCTTTAATTTGTTGATATACTTCCAACGCTTTTTCAGGTTTTGACATTGCTTCGTATACAATACCAGCTTTTTTCAAATACACAGCGCTTAAAACTTTATTTTCTTTACCAGCAGCTTTCAGGAAATAATCCAGCGCATCGTCTTTTTCTCCCATTTCAGCATAAGCATCGCCGATAAGACCTACAACGGCTGTGGAAAAATAAGTATCGTCGCCGTCATATTTTGACAGGAATTTAACCGCATCTTCGTATTTACCTAATTTATAATAACAAATACCGGTATAGGCAGCTGCCAGATTACCCGAAGGCGTCATACTATAATCCGAAGCTATTTCTTCGAAACCAATTACATCGGCTTTTCCATTCAATGCTACTTTAAAAGAATCAACAGCAAAAAATTGCTGTGCTTTAGCCATTGCATCACTTGCTGCAATCTCCTGACGGTCAAGGTAAAAGTTCTTAAATGCCAACACGGCCAGTACGAGCAAAATAACTATACCCACACCTGCAAGCAATTGTTTCTGATATTTTTCAATAAAAGCTTCCGATTTGCTTAACACCTGTTCAACCTGCTGCAACTCGTCCTGATTATTCTGATTTGTATTTGACATAAGTTCGTAAAAATGTAATATTTGTTTTACTTAAAATTTTTGTGGAACAAAAGTAAGAATTTTTTTTATTAAAATAAAACGCTTACGGTTATTTTTAGCAAAACAGGTCGGACAAGTGAATGTCTGACCCGTTGAGCTACCATTCTATTTCGTTTTAAATAGAGAATGCCACTTTAATGGCATCAACCATATCTGTTTTTTCCCAGGTAAAGAGTTCTACTTCGCAACTTATTTCGTTTCCGTTACCATCTTTAAACGTTTTCACCTTTAATTCGGGTGTACGTCCCATGTGTCCGTACGAAGCTGTTTCCTCGTAAATAGGGTTACGAAGTTTTAAACGTTCTTCTATTGCCTTTGGACGCATATCAAATAATACATCCAGTTTTTTAGCAATTTCGCCATCGGACAATCCTACCTGAGCCGTACCATATGTATTTACATACAAATTCATAGGCTTTGCTACTCCAATAGCGTAAGCCACCTGCACCAACACTTCAGTTGCCAGACCGGCTGCTACCACATTTTTAGCAATATGACGCGCTGCATAAGCCGCTGAGCGGTCAACCTTTGAAGGGTCTTTTCCCGAAAAAGCACCACCTCCGTGTGCGCCTTTACCACCATAAGTATCAACAATGATTTTACGTCCGGTTAATCCGGTATCGCCATGCGGGCCACCAATTACAAATTTACCGGTTGGGTTCACATGCAATATATAATCGTCGGTAAATAAATTGGCAAACTGTATATCCAATGCTTTTACGCGCGGTATCAGAATGTTTTTAACATCCTCGCGAATGATTGCAAGCATTTCCTCATCAGCCTGTTCCTGCGTTTTTGTAGCAGATGGCTGCACAAAATCGTCGTGTTGAGTAGAAACCACAATTGTGTTTACTTTAACCGGTTTGTTATTATCGTCGTACTCTATGGTTACCTGCGATTTTGAATCGGGACGCAAATAAGTCATTTCCTTGCCTTCGCGACGAATAGCAGCCAATTCCTCAACCAAAGCATGCGAAAGGTCAAGTGCAATTGGCATCAGATTTTTGGTTTCGTTTGTAGCGTAACCAAACATCATACCCTGATCGCCGGCACCCTGGTTCATTGGATCTTCACGTTCCACACCACGGTTAATATCGCCCGACTGCTCGTGTAATGCCGAAAAAATACCACAAGCATTTCCATCGAACATATATTCACTTTTTGTATAACCAATTTTATTGATTACACGACGTGCTACCGATTGTACATCGACATATGAATTTGATTTAACTTCGCCTGCAAGTACAACCTGACCTGTTGTTACAAGGGTTTCGCAAGCAACTTTTGAATTGGCGTCCAATGCTAAAAAATTATCGAGAACAGCATCGGAAATTTGATCGGCTACCTTATCAGGATGACCTTCAGAAACTGATTCGGATGAAAATAAATATCCCATAATAATTAATAATTAGTAAATTAATAATTCAATATGGAGAACACGGTAGGGACTTTGATGCTGACAGGCTGGAAATGTATTTACCATTTAGCATTTTTTTTTGTGGTTGCAAGCAGTCCAAATTTCTCCACATATTTTTTAAATCGCTGCAAAATTAGTCAAACTTTTTCAATTATCAGTGCGATTAATGTATTTTAATGTTCGTAAAGTCATATATTCAGTTGTCATAATTGTTTGGTTTCCTTTGGCCAAACCGCTGAAAAAAGCTTTACAGTGGGCTCTGGCTGAAAATATCTGTGTAAAAATTTTTGCTGAATCAAAATTTTTTATACTTTTGCACACGCAAATAAAGAACGGGATGTAGCTCAGCCCGGTTTAGAGTACTCGTCTGGGGGGCGAGTGGTCGCAAGTTCGAATCTTGTCATCCCGACCGCTGAGAATGAAAGACTTACACTGAAAAGTGTAAGTCTTTTTTTATTCTGGCTTGTGTGCATTTAATTTGCTATCTTTGTTTGGATCAAGTCAAAAAGT
>JBLIZK010000033.1:0-13582 GCA_048859825.1 Paludibacter sp. | reverse complement strand
TTGTGTACCTTCGGCCGTTTGAAGCGAAGCCGGCAGGTTGTTGGTGCGTAGCACATTGTCGGTGCTGAGTATGCATGCGCGCTCTATACAGTTTTCGAGTTCGCGGATGTTTCCCGGCCAGTGATAAACCATTAAGGTGTCGATGGCCGATGAGGTAATCCGTTTTATATTTTTTCCGTGACGTTTGTTGAATTTATCAATAAAAAAATCGGTCAGTATAGGAATGTCGTTTATGCGTTCGCGCAAAGCCGGAATGTAAATGGGGAATACATTGATCCGATAATACAAATCCTCGCGGAAACGACCATCGGCAATTAACTCTTCCAGATTGCGGTTGGTGGCACATATAATGCGCACATCTACTTTTATAGGTTTTGTGCTGCCTATACGTTCAATTTCGCGCTCCTGCAATACTCTGAGTAGTTTTACCTGAGTGGAAGCAGGTATGTCGCCAAACTCATCCAAAAATATGGTGCCTCCGTTTGCCGCTTCAAATCTACCTATACGCGTGTTCGAAGCACCGGTAAATGCCCCTTTTTCGTGTCCGAAAAGTTCACTTTCAATCAAAGTGTCGGGCAGCGCTGCGCAGTTTACCTTTATAAAGGGTTTTGTTTTTCGGGCACTGTTAAAGTGAAGCGCATCGGCTATTAATTCTTTCCCCACACCGCTTTCGCCTCTGATTAGTACGGTAGCATCTGTGGCAGCCACGCTTTCAATTAAACGAAACACATCGTTCATTTTACTTGAGTTTCCTTTGATTTTTTCAGGTAAAATGCGGTTTTTAAGCTCACCGCGTAAACTTTGGTTTTCGGCGCGGAGCAGTTCCATTTCCTCGGCATATTCCTGTCGGCGGCGCATGGTACGTCCTATCATGGAGCCCACAATTTTTATCAGGCGGAGGTCATAGTCGTAAGAGAAAATGCCCTTGTACACCTTGTGCATGCTAATTGTGCCTATTGTTACATCTTTGTAGCGTATAGGAGCGCACAAAAACGATACATCGCTGCCATTGATTTGGGTAGGTGCTTTTGTGAGGTTTAAAAATTCTTTTGAGTCGGCAATTTTCTTTATCAGAACCGTTTCGTTGGTATCGAGCACCCTGCCAATAATACCTTTACCGCGCTGGTATACTGTTTTTTTGCGCTCGGCTTCGTCTACTCCATAGGCACCCTCAATAATAATATCGCCCGATTCGCGGTTAATAAGGGTGGCAATAATACGTTGTGCTTCCAGGTGCTCAGCCATTATTCGCAGCACTTCGTCAATATTAATGTCCCTGTTGCTAAGCAGGTAACTAAGTTCCAACAACACTTCGAGCTCCTTGGCTCCGTAGCAGTTTGGGGAGTTAAATCTGCAATCGGCGTTCATTTTCTGAAATCTTTTGTGTGTCGATACAACACAATTTATACCCTGAAAAACTAATACTTGCTGCAAAATTACAATATTATATGTCAATATGCACTATAAAACCGAAAAAATATATCAAAATTATTTTTTAATGCTCAATTATGCTTACTTACTGATATTTTAGTAGCTGTTTCTCCTATTGTAATGTCAAATATGAATTGGATACAATCTAAAGTATAAACAAAATACTTTAACTTTGCGTTTCAACTTCAAATTACTCGTTATGAACCATCATGGAGATTCTGTTGTCAGTGTAAAAGAAAAATCGGTACAAATAAATTTACATTCGGGCTATTACGGTACAATTGCTGAAATAGGAGGCGGACAGGAAACTGCCCGACACTTGTTTCAGGCGGGTGGAGCATCCAATTCAATTGCTAAAACCATATCGGCATACGACAAAAAGTACAGCGATCATTTTTACAACAATGGTCAGCAGGCACGATATGTGGCAGGCGAACGCGTTGAAAAAATGCTCGACTATGAGTATCAGGAACTGATTAGCATACTTGATGGCGTGCAACCCAAGCGTTTTTTTGCCTTTGCCAATACAGTGGAAACACTGAATTATGCCAAAACAAATCAGGGAAATGGTTGGTTGGGTGTTGCCTGGCAATTGAGCGAACGATATGCCCCTAACCGTATGATGATTCATGTAAAGCTGCACGAAAACGATACTTTGCTTCAGCAATACAGCCTGGGCAGTTTGGGTATTAATCTAATTCATGCCGCACTTTTTCAGGGCTCTGACCCGCGGGTAATGATTCGCTCCTTGCTCCACAACCTGGATGTACAGCGCGTGGAGGTTGATTATGTATGGGTGGATGGTCCTGACCTACAGTGGTGCGACAACCGACTGCTTAATCTGCAATTGGTTAGCAATGGCATGACACCTGCCATAATGTTCGACAAGCAGGGCAAGGTGCAACAGCCGGGCGATATGCTGTACAAAAAAAATGTATTGTTAATGCGTGGACAGTTCAGACCGGTGAACAGCCTGGCAATGGAATTTTTTAACGATAGTTTGGCCATTTTTCAGCGCGACGAGGACTATAAGCCCGATAATACACTGGCATTGTGCGAAATATCGCTCAAAAACCTTATGCAGGGCGAAACGCTGGACGAAAAAGATTTTTTAAACCGTGTTGATTTGCTTAACCTGATGGGGCAGCACGTAATGGTATCTAATTTTTACCGTTACTTTAAACTCGTCGACTATTTTGCGCAGTTTAAAATAATAAAACTGCGTATTGTAGTAGGCTTGCCTACTTTTGATAAGATATTTCAGAGTTCACAATATACCGATCTTCGCGGAGGTTTGCTCGAAGCTATGGGTACTTTGTTTCAGGAGAATGTGAAACTCTATCTTTATCCGTATACCGATACCACCACAGGGCAGATAGTTTATCCTACCGACGAGCATTTTGAAGGCGAATACCGTTTGCTGTGGCAATACCTGAACAAAACACGCAAAATACTCATGCTCGAAGGTATTCCTACACATTTACTACAGGCTACATCGGCCTATATTACCGAGCTTATAACCAAAGCCGACCCCGCTCTGGCGGATTACTTACCCCAAAAAGTATACGAATCTATTTGCGAAAACAAACTTTTTGGATACAACACACAGGCCTGAACCTTTTTTTCCGGATAAAAATCAGGGCGTGCCCCTTCGGGTCGGGCTTTCACTGCTGCATTCCGCTCCGCTCCATGCATCCGTTCTATCCCTCACGCAATAGTGCCTGCAAACTACACATTGCACAGCATTTAATAACACAAAAGCCGGTACAAACTGAATTGCACCGGCCTCAGGTATTGAATAAAATCGTAAAATCAGAATTTATAATCTACTCCAATACCAAAAACTTTGTTGGTACGGGCAAATACATCGGTTCCCGCTAAGCTGGTACCATTGTAGCTGGTCGATACTTTTGTCCAGTCTTCGTAATTGGTGAAAAAGTAAGCCAGATTCAGGCGAAGTTTTTCAGTAATACTGAATGCTCCACCAAACCCTATGGAATATGAATTCAAACTAAAGCTCATATCACTTTGGTAAGCATCGGTTACACCCGTGCGGGTAATCTGGCCTCCGGCGCTGAGTAAAAAGCGTTCGGTAAATTTGTATTCCGCACCAAAAAGATACTCATTTACCCCACCGTTTATATACTGCTGTTTATTGTTCGCCATTTTAGCATCCGAATCGAAGAAATGATGATACCCGGCTGATATTTTTAGTTTGTCAAAAAACTCATATTCAGCACCAAGGCTTAACAAAGCAGGTATGTCGTGGGGAGTATTTACGCCATCAGCATAAAGTCCGGTATCATCAATCTTTGTTTTGTTTTGTACATTCAGCGAGCTTAAAAACTCATAGCGGGCAGCCAGGTTCAAATCGCCCACGTGGTAATTTATACTTACAATAGGAGTTACTCCCCAACCCGACTGTGTGCTTTCGAGGTTTTTGTCGGCAACGGCAGCGGCTGTAGCTGTATTGGTTGCTGCCACTGTGTTGTAGCCTGTTTTTACAGCCGTTACAGTCATTGCACCTGCTGTAGCAGCCGTTACGCCAAGTCCCTGAGCTAACTGCTGAACCTGTGCCGAAGTAAGCTTATTGGCGGCTACTAACTGGTCCAAAGTGGCAGATCCATAACCCTGACTTTCAATGCCTGCCATTGTGGTAGCCGTACTTGTAGCTCCGGCAGCAGCATTTGTAAAGAAGGTGTTAGCGCTCATCAAAGCGCTTGTAGGGTTAAGTACCGGATGCGTAGGGTTTATCATAATGTTGCGTAAATGACCTACATATTTATTGTTTACGATATTTAAGCGCATACCCAGGGCAGCCGATAAATTATCGCTGATCTTATACGAGCCGTTCAATTGCCAACCGAAAATGTATTGTTGCCCTTCCATATAGGCATCTACGGTATAAGTTGTAGTGGTAATGCCTTTAGCGGTTAATGCCGCTGGTAATACCGACAGGCCTGCTTCGAACGAAGGTAGTCCATGATTAAAAATGGCTTTTCCACCACCACCGGTAACGGCAAATGAAGTTGAAAAAACAAATTTATCATTCTTATAGGCTAACTGAAAACTGGGAATAATGGGTGCTGATGCTTCACCTTTAAATACTTTTGTGGGATTACCATTGTTGCTATAAGCAAACGGAGCAAATGTTGACGTAATTGTACGTGTTTGGAAAGCACTTTGAGAGGTTAAGGACAAATGAAGTCCGTCGCTCAGAAAAGTAAGACCTGCCGGATTGGTATATACCGCATCAATTTCGGTAGATGCGTTGCGTGCCGGATTTCGTAAAAAATGAACACTCTGATTGGTGTTGGTCAACAAACCTCCGGCGAATGCAGGGGCTGCTGTTAATGCAGTAATCACTGCAATTGCCATTTTTTTAATCATAAAATTAAATGTGTTTATTAAGTTTCTATCGCGAATATTTGGATAAATTTTTGTTTGCAACAATGCAAAACCCCGCAAAAATACACATTATTTTCGTTTATGTGCAAAAAATTGAAGTGCAAGTCGAATTTATTGTACAAAAATTCACATTCCACCTAAATAAGTTGGTCTATCGTTTCCAAAAATTCTTTTATATCATAAGGCTTGGTGAGGTATTTTTGCGCACCAATTTCCATCATTTCATTGATTTGATGTTGCATAGCATCGGCACTCACTACCACCACAGGGATATCGCATGTGTCAGCATTTTCTTTTAATTGTTTTAAAACTTCACTACCATGTGTATCAGGTAAATTCAAATCAAGAAGTATTAAATCGGGCTGTGCTTGCATAGCTACATTAATACCATCGGAACCAAGCTGTTCATGTAGTAATACCACGTCGGGGCGACGCATTGATAATATTTGTTCTACTAAATCGATATTGGGCCGATTATCTTCAATATACAGTAATGTGGCCTTTTTAGCATGTTCTGTCAGGTTTTTGTTCAGTTCAAAACTATTTGTACTCGGACTGTTTTCATTGGTAAGTTGCATCCGAATCCAAAAAGTAGAACCCTGCCCCGGACTGCTATTTACACCTACCTCGCCATTCATAGCCATTACCAATTTTTTAACCACAGCCAGGCCGAGTCCGGTTCCTTCAATTTCGGTTTTATCGGCTCCAATACGTTGAAAAGCCGTAAATAGTTTTGGTATATCGCTATCAGATATACCTACACCGGTATCAGTTATCTTTACAACAACGTATTTGTCAGTATCCAGCGAGGTTTGTATTGTTATTTTTCCGTTTATTTTATTGTATTTAATGGCATTGTTCAGGATGTTTACCAACACTTGCTTTATGCTTTTCTTGTCAGCAAATATGTGTAGTTTTTTGTTTTTGTCCGGTATATAATTAATTTCAATTCTATTTTTTGCCGATATTGGAGTCAATAAATCGATTAGCTCTGTAATGATAGAATGTAAGTGTACCGGCTCAGGCATTAACGAGAGTTTACCGGATTCAATCCGTGAAATATCAAGCACTTCGTTTATCAGGTTTAGTAAGTGCCTGCCACCCTGCAGAATGTGGTTTACGCTTTTTCGTTGAGTGGTGTCGAGTTCACTCATTTCAAGCAGTTGGGCAAAGCCCAGAATTGAGTTCATGGGTGTGCGCAGCTCGTGACTCATTCGCGAAAGAAATTCGCTTTTTGCTTCGTTGGCTCGCTCTAATTCCTCGGTTCTGATTTTGATTTTCTTTTCCAGATCTCTGTTCAATTCCAGTATCTCCTGTTCGGCATTTTTCTTTTGGGTAATATCAATATTGACTCCTTTCATGGCAACAACATTGTCATTTACAAGTACCGGTACAATATTATTCTGAATCCATATATATCCTTTATCCGGAATATACACACGGATATCCATACTAACCTGTTTCTTTTCTTCCAACATCTTGTTTATTCCTTCATCAAGAATAATAGCATCGTCAGGATGAACTATGTTCCGAAAGAAGTCCACAGTTAGTTTTTGTTTTTTGGTTATACCCAGAATTTTATAATTATTGTCGGACCAACTGTGTTCATCGGTAAGAAAATTATACTCCCAACTACCCATACGGGCTATTTCCTGTGCATAATTCAGGTTTCGTTCGCTTTCAATAAGGGCATTTTCGATAAGTTTCTGGCTGGTAATATCTCTGTCAATACCAATGGAATACATTTTACCGTCAAGCATTACCGGCCGTGCATTGTACTGAATAATGTTGTCTTTACCATCGGGTCTGAGCCATTTAAATGAGCCCTGATATCCTAGCCTATCGGTTAAACTGTTCAGTCGCATTTCGTTGGCTTTATCGTCGATTTTTTGAGTAAGATGATAGTTTGTGCCAAGAAGCAGGAGTTCTTCCCTTGTTCTGCCGGCCATAGCGGCGTATTGTTCGTTACAATCAATTAGTTTTCGTTTAGCGGGGTCTTCGTTTTCTTCAAAAATACTAATCCCATCGTACATGTTTTCGAATATTGTTCTGAAGCGTGCTTCAGAGTCAATGAGTTTTTGTTCCGTTTTTTTTCGCTCAGTTACGTCGTGTATAATTGAGTACAACAAGGTTTCGTTGTCGAATACTATTGCTCCGGCATATACCTCCACATCGCGTATTGAGCCATCTTTAAGCCTGTGTCGGAAATTATGGTATCTTTTGTTTTTGTTCTTTGTTAGTTGCATTTGTTTGTACAGATCTTCTTTAGATAATGTGTTGATTTGGGTGATGTTCATCTGCTTAATTTCTTCCAATGTCCATCCGTAATACTCACATGCAGCTTTATTGGCTCCTACTAACTGGCCTGTGTCGGGGTTTAAAAGTATAATTGTCGATCGGTTATCTTCAAAAAAGGTTTTATAGCGCTGTTCGCTTTCGCGTAGTTTTTGCTCTGCTTTTTTCCGTTCTGTAATATCGCGTATTACGAAGATCATGTTTTTAGGGTCTCCATTTTCGTTGCGGATGAATTCAGCGTTTACTTCAATCGGAATTTCAGAGCCATCTAATTTTATACCGGTGTATTCACCAACTCCACTAAATACGCCTTTGTGCCTGTTTTGAACTCGTTCAACAGCAACTTCACGCTCCGAATGGAGAATAAAATCAAATACAAAGTAGTTGGTTATATCAGTTTGGTTGTTAATGCCAAAAAGTTCATATCCTTTGGGCGAAATTAATAACAGACGCCCGTCCATAGTAGTTATGGCAATATGGTCGGGCGAGGCTGTCAGAATTGAATGGTACAGAGCTTCGCTTGTGCGTAGTTTTTGCTCGGCGAGGTGTTTTTTTGAAATATCGCGGGTAACTCCGTGTATGGCTGAGAGTTGTCCGTAATCGTCAAATACGGGAGATATTAATAATTCGCCCCTTTTTATGCTCGAATCTTTGCATACGTAGTCAAGTTCGAGGGTTACACTATATCCTCTAACATCCTTTCCGTTGAGTGCTTTTAAAATTTCTTCTTTAAAAACTCTCTCTGCAATTACTCCTGATTCAGGTGTTAGCCTGTCGGTTATCGACTGGGTTAGGTATTCGTCGACTGTATATCCTGTGAATTTCTCGATGGAAGGCGACACAAATGTAGCATCGCCTTTGAGATTCATAAGCCATACCACATCCGATATTTTATCGGTTATCAATCTGTACTTTTCTTCGCTTGCTTTTAGGGCTAGTTCAGCTTTTTTACGGCGCGTAATATCCCTGATTACGTATAGGATGTTTGTGGGTTTTCCGTTTTCATCTCGAATGGTTTCGGAGTCAGCATCGAAGTTGAATGTAGAGCCGTCTTTTCGTTTCCCGGTGTATTCCATCAGCCCTAATTGTTCGCCCTTCAGACGACGATGGGTGTTTTCCAGTGCTCTTTGGCGGTCTTCCTCCACTAAAAATTCAAATATATTATGTCCGATGTATTCCGATAAATCGTTGCTTTGATATAATTTAAATATGGCAGGCGATACGTAGTTTACAGTGCCATTCATGTCGGTTAATATAAACGAGTCGGGTGATACATTTAATATCGTGCTATACATCATTTCGGATCGGTGAAGTTCGGCTTCAATAGCTTTTTGAGCTGTGATATCGGTTAAAATGCCTGTGCCGCCAACGAAGTTTCCGTTCACAAAACGGGCATTTGATTGCATGCGTATCCATTTGTATTTATCTCCCGATATTTGAATTCTGTATTCGGTATCAGTACTTCTGTTCGATTTTAATTCGTTGAGTTTAAATTGTTTGAAAGAGTCATCTTTACCCAAAAATATCCTAACGTCTTTGCCTATAAGCGTTTCTGCTTTTATACCTACCATATTTTCTATTATCGGACTAATATAAGTAAATACACCGTTTTCGTTGTACTCGTATATGGCACTACTAATGTTGGATATCAAGCTTTTATACTTTTCGGTGGTGCTGCTTAATTTTTGCTGACTATGGAACAAATCAATTATCCCGGCTATACGGTTGGATATTGAAGTGTATAGTTCGCTAAAAAGTTCTTTTTTACCATAAAAATCAAACTGGCAATCGAACCCGAGTGTCAATACACAATTGTTGGTTAAACGCGAATTAATATTAAATTCAATTATATTGTAGTTTAAAGTAGCATTTCCCTTTTTGAAGTGAGTGTCTTTGATTTTTAATTCTATCTTTTTAACTCCGTATTTTTCGAAAGTATAAAAGGCTAAATCGATAATTTCAACGATTTTACTGTGCAGATTTGATTTACTATGGAAAATCAGTTCTGTAATTTTATTCTGTAGCCTGATATTCTCAAGAAGAAAACTTTCAAAATCGAAGTCCTTTGTCTTTTCAGCATTTAATTCATTCTGTAAGCGATTAATTTCTGCAATTAATTCAGCTTTTGTTAAATCAGACAGACTCATAATCTATACTTTTATGTTTGTATTTAACACAATTTGTACAATAACCCCTGTAGGTTTATTGGGTAAAAAATGGATTGAACCATTGTAGGCCTTCACTATTAATTTTGATAATACGAGGTCGAGTCCGGTGTTTTTATCAATATGTTTTTGATTTATTCCAAATACTGGTAATTCGCTGTTGTTTATTGTGTTATCTGAAATTTCAGGGCCAATATTGGATACTGTAATATTCCATGATTCATTTTGTTTTTGGCAGTCAATACTTATGCTGGTATTTTCGTAAGCATGTTTCACAGCATTATCAATGATAGCGCCAATCAGGTATTCAATTAATACTTTGTCGGCTATACAAGCGTATTTGTTACTATGCCAGTTTCCGTCTACTGAAAGTTGTTTTCGGGCAATTTCGGGGGCATGCTTTTCCACCAGGGTATTTATCATTGTTGAGCTGTCAATCTCGTCCGTTGCAAGTTTGTACGACCCTGCATTTAGCTGTGTCAGTAAAAGAGCCTGATATGCAAAATTCTCGAGTCGTTCTACTGATTTTTCAAGGTAATTGAGGTATATGAGTGCCTGCTCCGATTCCACACTTTGTTTAAGAACTTTTGTAAAGCCTACAATACCATTCAAAGGTGTTCGTATTTCGTGGCTGATAATTTTCAGAAAGTGTAATTTGGCTTCTTCCAGCACTTTAAGTTCGCTATTGGCTTTTTCGAGTTGCTGGTTGTTTTCTAATAAATGAGCTGTTTGTTCGGCTACTTTTTGTTCAAGTGCTTTGTTTTGAGTTTCGAGCTCGAGGTATAAGAACCGCATTTCAAGTAAATTGCGGATACGCAGATTAATTTCATTAAGGTCAAAAGGTTTGTTCAGAAAGTCGCGGGCACCGGCAGCCAATGCTTTTTCTTTGGCGGTATTACTTATGTCCGATGTTAATACTAAAAATGGTAATAAGGTGTCCTTTGAGTATTTTTTCTGATAGCATTCCAGAATATCATAACCACTCATGTAGGGCATCATAAGGTCGAGTAAAACAATATCCGGCTTAAACTGCTCAAGCGTATTAAAAAATAAGCGAGAGTCTGAGATAGACTTAATATTTTGAAATCCAAACTGATAAAGTACCAGTTCGAGTAGGTCAGTGTTGGCAATCTGATCGTCGACAATGAGAATGTTCGCTTGTTTTAAGTCGTGATTTTCCATAAAACCTACAGTTAATGTTGGATAATGTAATAATTTATATTACAGTATGTTAGCTGCCGATTCTCAAAAATAAGCCAGATGTTTTGATTTTCCTAATTTTTTAATGGAAAAATATCAGTATTTTTATTTTTTAGTTTATACATAAAAAAAAGCGCTTTCCCTTATTTTAGAAAAGCGCTGTAATACAACAAGATAAGATGCTGATTACGATTTGTATGCTACCAGCATCCAAAGTAATTTTTCCTGCTCTTTTATATAATCACTCATCATGGCCACTGTCGTTTCGTCGCCAACTTCGGATGCCAACGATAGTATTGTACGTTCGGCTGTTACAAAATGGCTAATAGTTTCCATTACATGTGTAACTCCCTCATCGCCATTGCTTACATAACCCAGCTCTTTTACATTTGAAGTTTTCAGGTATTCGCTGTAATTATGAGCAGGTATTCCGTCAAGCATAAGAATGCGCTCGGCTATTTCATCTATTTTGGTTGCCGCATTGTCGTACATGTTTTCAAACTGTGCATGTAGCACAAAAAACTCTTTACCTTTTACATTCCAGTGTAAACCCCTGAGGTTGCTGTAATAGATCTGATAATCGGCTAATAATTGTTGTAATGCTTCTACAACCGGTTTTACTGCCAAAGTACTTAGCTTTGTAAATTCTGTTACTTTCATAATTGTAAATTTTTTTGATTTGTTTATATTGTTTTTTCTATTTCTGTTTGTTTTTGATGTGACAAAGATAAAGACGAAATCTATATTATACAAACAGATATACACTATATCAATATAGATGTTTTGTATTGCTCTAATTCCGGATTTTTTCACACCCAAATAATCAAATATCGGAGGTTAAAAATCAATTATAGTAGTATATAAAAATGTTAGTTTTGTAAATTTGTGAATATTAAATACTTAAATTATAATGCTTAAAAAAACGATAATATATTTTATCATAATTCTCTGTACGTTGCAGCTAAATGCTGCAAAACGTCAGATGGAGTACCTTAACAGAGGGCTTGTGGCAATAAAGGTCAGCTCGGGGGTATACTTGAGTTGGCGACTGCTTGGTAATGAAGATAAATCCACTGGTTTCAATATTTACCGTAACGGAGTAAAAATAAACTCTACAGCGATTACTGCTTCAACGAATTACACAGACGCTTCTGGAGCAATTTCCAATAATTATTTTGTGAGAGCTGTTTTGAATGGCGTGGAATCTGCCATAAGTTCGGATACAATTGTTCCTTTGTCCGGCAATTATAAAGCATTGCAACTAAATCGGCCGGCCAATGCCCGCACCGAGCCCAATAAATACGGCAGCACCGGTAAAGCGGCCGATGGAAGCTACCCTGCAGGTCAGCCTTATGGTTATACTCCTAACGATTGTAGTGTGGGCGATGTGGATGGCGATGGCGAGTACGAAATTTTTGTAAAATGGGATCCTACGAATTCGCAGGATAATTCTTATTATGGCATAACCGGGAAAGTGTACATTGACTGTTATAAACTGAATGGAATTTTTTTATGGCGCATTGATTTGGGAAAAAACATTCGGGCTGGTGCACACTATACACAATTTCAGGTTTTTGATTACGATGGCGATGGTAGTGCTGAACTGGTTTGCCGTACTGCTCCGGGTACTATTGATGGGAATGGCAACTATGTTATTATGGGTTCGGATAACCCACAGGCTGATTACAGAAACCTTGATACAACTCAAATATCAGGTTCGCGCATGTTAGGTACAATAAATAATTGTCCGGAATACCTGACACTATTCGATGGTAAAACCGGAGCTGAACTTCACTCGGTAGCATTCAACCCACAGCGGGGAAGTTCATCGGCATGGGGCGATGGGTATTATAATCGGAGTGATCGTTTTCTGGCTTGTACAGCTTACCTCGATGGTATACATCCATCGGTAGTAATGTGCAGAGGCTATTATGCCCGGGCTACTATGGCTGCATATGATGTAAAGGACAAAAAACTGGTACAGCGCTGGTTCTACGATTCGGGCTCAACGGCTGGTGTAGGACTGTATGGGCAGGGTAATCATAATCTTAGTGTGGCGGATGTGGATGCCGATGGTTGCGATGAGATTATCTATGGCGCTTCGGCCATCGACCACAATGGAGCTTTTATGTATCGTACCGGACTTGGTCATGGCGATGCTATGCATGTGTCCGACATGTACCCCGATGTAGATGGGCTCGAAGTGTGGTGTGTGCACGAAGAAAGTTCGGCTGCTTACAGTCAGGAGTTGCATTCTGCTCACAATGGAACTATTCTATGGGGTACTTATTCGGGGACCGACAACGGTCGGGGTATGGCCGGCGATATCGATTCGCGTTACCGTGGTTACGAAATGTGGAGCTCATTATCCGGAACTTATAGTTGCACGGGCACTCAGATTTCAACAAGCAAACCTTCAACCAACTTTCGTATTTACTGGGATGGCGATGTGCAGGACGAATTGCTCGATGGCACTGTTATTTCAAAATGGACGGGTAGCGGTACTACCAACTTGCTTTCGGCATCCGGTGTGGCATCGTGCAACAGTACAAAAAAAACACCTTGCCTGAGTGCCGATTTGTATGGCGACTGGCGCGAAGAGTTGGTATTATGGCAAACATCCGATTCCAGCAAATTGCGTATATATAGTACCACAACCGTGGCAACCAACCGTATGTATACACTGATGCACGACCCGGTTTATCGTTTGGGAATTGCATGGCAAAATGCTGCTTACAATCAACCCCCGCATCTTGGCTTTTATATTGGCGATGGCTTTACAAATATTCCATGGCCCGATATGTATACTTATAAGGATAATGTAAATACATCGCTTGGTGCTAATCAGACTTCAGACCGAAATATTGCGTATTTTACAAATTCGTTGCTCAATTTACGATCGGCTGAAGTAATAAAAAGTGTAAGTGTTTTTACTGTATCGGGGCGTATTGTTTATCAGAATAGTCAAATTAATAGTTCTGAGTTTGTAATCAGTTTACCTGAAAAGGAGAGACTTTTTATGATTAAAATTATTGATGCCAAAGGTGTTGACGTTTTTAAACTCTCCCGTTAATAATACAAAA
>JBLIZK010000032.1:0-2343 GCA_048859825.1 Paludibacter sp. | reverse complement strand
TTTTTAAACAGATTATTCAACTCTGCCGAAATAGATTCGACACTACCCGATATTGTGATTTGTTCTTTGATGAAAAAATCAGAAAACCATATTATTGTTGTAAGTAACAACAAAAATACTCCCATCGGAATGGTAGGGACTATATATTTACGTAAATCTATTTTCAAATTGTTGATTTGCTAATGAATTGGAGAGTGCAAATTTACATATTTCGTTACAATTCATCAACCGTTTTACTCAAAATGTATTTGAGTGAATACTTTTTGGCAAAAATTGAGTAGTTTTGTATTCCTAATTAACATATTTCTCTGCAAAATGATTCTAAATTACATCTGGATTGGCTTTATTCTTATTGCCTTTGTACTGGCGTTGTTTCAGTTTATTATAGGTGGTAATACTCAGATTTTTACTGAAATTATGCATGCGGCATTTGGCGCAGCAAAAAACGGATTCGAAATTTCGCTTGGGCTTACAGGTGTACTTTCTTTGTGGTTGGGAATAATGAAAATTGGCGAAAAGGGTGGTGTAATTGCCGTTTTTTCGCGAATAGTTGCCCCCTTTTTTACAAAAATTCTACCGGATATTCCTAAGGACCACCCTGCACTCGGAAGCATTTTCATGAATGTTTCGGCCAATATGCTGGGACTCGATAATGCAGCTACACCAATGGGTCTGAAAGCAATGAAAGAGTTGCAGGAGATTAATCCTAAAAAAGACACAGCCTCCAATCCAATGATAATGTTTTTGGTGTTAAATACCGCCGGACTCTGCCTCATTCCTATTAGTATTATGGTTTACAGAGCGCAACTAGGTGCAGTGAACCCGGCCGATGTATTTTTACCGATAGTAATTGCCACATTTGTGGCGGCGCTCACCGGATTGATAACCGTGTCGATTTATCAAAAAATTAATCTTTTTCAACGCACCATCCTTTTTACTCTATTGGGATTAACCGGTTTTATCGGATTACTTATTTATATTCTGAGTGGATTGTCAAAAGAGCAAATTTCCGATTACTCCTCGTTAACGGCTAACTTTATTTTGATATCAATCATTGTTTTGTTTGTATTAATGGCCGTACGTAAAAAAGTGAACGTATACGATTCGTTTATTGAAGGAGCAAAGGAAGGTTTTCAGGTGGCTATTGGCATAATTCCTTACCTGATTGCTATTTTAGTGGCTATTGCCATGTTCAGAGCATCGGGTGCTATGACATATTTAATCGAAGGCATAGCTTTTCTGGTGGCAGCCGTAGGATTAAATGCCGACTTTGTGGATGCGTTGCCAACTGCCTTTATGAAACCGTTAAGCGGTAGTGGCGCCCGCGGAATGATGGTGGACGCAATGAAAACACACGGCGCCGACTCATTCATTGGCCGTTTGGTGAGTGTTATTCAGGGTTCAACCGATACAACTTTTTATATATTGGCGGTGTATTTTGGTTCCGTTAATATCAAAAATACACGCTATGCCCTGGCTGCAGGCCTGATTGCCGATTTAGCTGGTATAGTAACTGCCATTTTATTAGGATATTTATTCTTTTATTGATTTTTTATGATTCAATTTATAGCCGAGGATGTTAAAATGCCTCTTATTGATAAAAATAAAGTAAAAAGCTGGATAAAACAGGTAGCCGAATTGTATGGCTGCAAAGTGGGAGATGTTGCTTATGTTTTTTGTAACGATGAACGTATTCTTGAGGTAAACAACCAGTATTTACAGCATGATTATTATACTGACATTATAACATTCGATTATTCCGCATCCGGAGTAATAGCCGGTGATATTTTTATCAGTGTTGATACTGTACAGTCCAATGCAGACGAGTTCAAAGTTAGTTTTACCGAAGAATTATATCGGATTATCATTCACGGTATTTTACATTTGTGCGGAAACGATGATAAAACCCCCGAGTTACGGGCAGAAATGACTAACAAAGAAAACCAAGCGTTGAAATTGTTTTTGTAATATCTTGATGTTGAGGAAGTTCATATTTTTAATTGTACTAAGTTTGATTTCGGCTGATTTTATGTTTTCACAATCTGAAACACAATCGCCTTATTATACTGTGTATGCAGTTGATAGGAATACAACCATTGAGCAAATTAGTTTAGCTCAGCGTTTTATAGCTCAGGAGTATTATTCTGATGCTATAGCCCTGTTGCTTGAAACAAGTAAAAACGATTCAATTTTACGCGAGAGTTATTCCGAGATATTCAACGCTGCTGTATTGAGCAAAAATACATCTGATTCAGTTCTGTCATGTTTGCAAAAAGGACTTCGGATTTTTAACGATGACGATGAAATGTATTACTTTAACGGCGAATTTTACCGATTAAAAAG
>JBLIZK010000031.1:0-2642 GCA_048859825.1 Paludibacter sp. | reverse complement strand
TATGTTGTGGAAAAACATACGCCGCTAAAAATCAATCCGGTAGATAACAACAACATCGATGAACTTACTAAGTAACCAAGCCGCCGCCGAAACAAAGCTGGCCCCGTTCAAAGTGGGTGCTTTGTTCATGGAGGCCGGCACTGGCAAAACCCGTGTGGCTGTGGACTTAATACGGGATGCCAAGCCCGATTTTGTGGCTTGGATTGGCCCATTAAGAACCATAAAACCGCTGGATAACTTGCCGAGCGTGGTCGATGAAGTGAATAAATGGGGCAGCTTTGGGGTTGATACTGTGTTTGTGGGTATAGAAAGCCTGCAAAATTCCGATAGGGTTTATCTTGAGCTATACAACCGGATTGTGGCAGCAAAACGCCCGTTTATTGTGGTTGATGAAAGCATCAAGATAAAAAATGCTACCGCCAAGCGCACGCGCCGAATGTTGGAACTTGGGCGATTGGCCGAGTTTAAGTTGGTGTTGAACGGCACGCCAATTAGCCGCAACTTATTGGATTTAAAGCCCCAAATGGATTTTCTTAGCCCGCTTATTTTGAACATGGGCGACGCAGAGTTCAAAAATACTTTTTGCGAATACACAAGGGTGACAAAGTCGTTTGGTGGCCGAAAAAGCTACACCAAAGAATACATCACCGGATACGAAAACATCGATTATCTGTATTCGCTGATACGGCACTATGTATTTGAGTGCAGTTTAACGTTGGCTGTAAAACAACTTTACAGCACAATAAACTATACGCTCTCGAAAGAACACGCTGACGAATACGCTCGCCTGAAAGCAAAGTTTTTGGACAATGAATATCTCCAGTGGAAAAACAATAATATTTTCATTGAGATGACGCAAAAAATGCAGCATGTGTATTGCTGCACACCGGATAAATTTTTGGCGGTTGAAACTATTTTCAAAGAAATAGACCAATCGCGGACAATTATCTTTTGCAAATTTGTAGATAGTGCGGCTGCTTGCCGCGAAAAATTCCCAAAAGCAACAGTGCTTTCGTATCAAAAAAGTGCATTAGGGCTAAACCTTCAGCACTTAAACAATACGATTTATTTTGACAAGCACTGGGATTATGCCCAACGTGAGCATAGCACCCGTCGTACTTTTCGCACGGGGCAAGAATATGATTGCCGCTATTGGGACTTAACCGGAAACGTAGGCCTCGAAAGCCTGATTGATGCCAACATCCAGAAAAAAATAGGGATGGTCGAGTATTTTAAGGGAAAAACGAAAGAAGAAATAAGGGATATGCTATGAATGTTTACGAAGCTGCACTGAAAAGAATAGAATTCTTATTCAATGAATTTGAGCAAATCATAATCTCTTTTTCAGGTGGAAAAGATTCTGGCGTAATGCTGAATTTGGCTATTGACTATGCAAAAAGCACAAATCAATTGCATAGAGTCGGAGTTTATCACATGGATTACGAAGCTCAATACCAGATGACTACGGATTATGTAACCCGCACATTTGAAAATATTCCTGCCGAAGTTTCAAAATATTGGGTATGTCTCCCTGTGAAAGTTCCTTGCTGTACATCTATGTTTCAGAATTTCTGGCAACCATGGTCATTGGGCGACAAAGATATTTGGTGCAGAGAATTGCCATCCGAATGCATCAATGAATCAAATTTTGCGTTTGATTTTGATTATGAAATTGCGGATTACGAATTCAATGTAAAATTTGGGAAAGCTTTGGCCAAAGAAAAGAAAACCTGCTTTCTCATTGGCATTCGAACGCAGGAAAGCCTGCACCGATATAAAGCTGTAAATAAATTCAGCGATAAAAATGAGTATAAATCAAAGAATTATACATCGGTTATCGCTAAGAACCTTGTCAACGCTTATCCAATTTACGATTGGCTTGTAGATGATGTTTGGGTTGCAAACTTTCGGTTCAATTTCGATTACAATAAATTGTATGACCTTATGTTCAAAGCAGGACTTTCACCCAACCAAATGCGGGTAGCAAGCCCTTTTATTTCTCAAGGACAGGAAAGCCTACGCCTTTATAAAGTTTTAGACCCAAACAACTGGGGAAAGCTTATTGGAAGAGTCAATGGGGTGAACTTCACCGGGCTATACGGTGGCACTACTGCCATGGGGTGGAATACCATCACCAAACCTAACCACTTTACTTGGAAAGAATACATGTACTTTCTTCTGGACACTTTGCCAGAGCAGACCAAAGAAAACTATTTGCGCAAGCTTCATGTTTCCTTTGAATATTGGCTCGAAAAAGGCGGGGCACTTCCGGATGACGTGGTTGCAAACCTTCCGGAAGGATTGGAGTATGAGAATCTTGGCTCGCCTTCCAATAATAGGAACTACACTACTGATTATAAGGTAATCAAATTCAAAGATTACCTTGATGAAATCGACATAAAAAATCCAAACCTATTGCCAACATACAAACGGATGTGCATCGCAATTATGAAAAATGATACAGCGTGCAAAACACTTGGGTTTGGACTAACCAAATACGAATTGGAAAAGAGGAAAAACATTATGAATAAATACAAGGCTTTACTATGAAATCACCAGTGTATAACGTATTGGCTATTCCGATTGAAAAAATCCAAGCAAATAGCTACAACCCAAACAGTGTGGCCCTGCCGGAAATGAAA
>JBLIZK010000030.1:0-9604 GCA_048859825.1 Paludibacter sp. | reverse complement strand
TGCTGTATAGCGAATAAATTGACGGAAGATGCAGATTATTTGCCTTTAATTCGAAATCTTCATTGTTTTGAAGGCTGAATGTCCCATTGGCTGTTATGGTTTGTAAGCTATCGGGGCCATTAGAGCTTAATGCCAGGTTTTTAACTATGTAGTTGTTGTCAAGTATTTGAAAAACTGCACTGTCTGAATGTAAATTCCAGAGGTAGTTTTTGTAATTAATTCTGAACTTTTGAAGGATAAAATCAATGGTTTTGTCCATGCTGAGTTTACCTGTCATTTGTGTTGATAGGTCTTTGTTGGATGCTTCCATGTTGATATCATAGTTTTTTGTGTCGGTTAGGGTTGCCACTTTTAAAGAGTCTATTACAAAACCTGAAGCGTTAATGCCCAGAGCAAGTGCATTTGCATCTACATATAAATTTTTGTTTTTATTATTTAGGGAGGCATTCAGGTAAGCTGAATTTAAACAAATGGTTTTATAATAACTGCTGTCCAGTTTTAATAAGAGATCGGCTTTTAAACTATCCGGCATGCCGTACAGATGGGCTGAAATTTCGCCACTGGTATTGGCGCTGTCAATGCCGGCAAGTGCTGCAAATTCCCGGGCGTCGTACACTTTCAGCCTGGCATGAATGTCTGACGCTGTTTTCAGATTGTAATTACCTGTAGCATTCAGTTCGGATGATAGCGTTTTGATAAAGAAGCTTTTAATCTCGGCATTTTGGCGTATGTAATCAATATTGGCGTAAACTGTATCAATATTAAAACTCATAATTCTCGAAGGACTAATCAGTACAATACTTTCAGCATTTAATGATTCCGGGTTGTAACCTTTTCCAACAATGAATGCTGTCATATTTATATTTGATGCAAAGTTTTGAACCAGAAACGGGTTAATATCTAGTGCTTTTGTGCTTATTTTTATGTTGTATCTAAGATTTTTGTCAAGTGTGTTGTGGATAGTATGTTCCAGTTCAACACTTCCGAATTCTCCATTTGCACGGGCTTTGCCTTCTGTTGTGCCTGCTTTATAGCGTATGTCGGCGTCGAATTGCTGTAGTTGTACACCGTTCGCAACTGAATTTGTTAGTTTTGTTCGTAATCTTGCCTGTAAGAATTTGGGATCAATACCTTTTCCTTTTACTGATATTTCTCCATTCAGGATATGATGCATGGTTTTGTTGTTGAGCCAATCACGCAGGTCAAGTTTACTGAGCTTGAGTTGTATTGCATAGTCGGGAGGTGTAGAGTCGGCTTTTTCAGTATAGTATGCGATAAGGCGTTTTGAGTAGACTGTAGCATCAGCACTTTGACCCGGAATATGCAGATGAATTGTGCCATTCAGTTCCTTGTTTGCTATACTGGCAGTTAAGGTGGTTATCGGTGTGATTTTAGTCAGGTATGCTGCCGGTATCCATTGTGCAAATTCCTTTAAAACAATTGGTGACGTTTTCAGGATCAAATTTGAAGGTTTAATTCTATCGTAATAATAGTTTCCACGCAATAGTATGCCATTGTATTTTGAATATAGTTGAAGTGACGTATTTATTTGTTCGGAATTAAGAAAAATGTTACCGAAAAGTCGGGAAATCCGAAAATTGGGAGCTGTTGAGATACAACTAAAATTGTGGATGGCAATTGTTTGATTGTTAACAGAGTAAGTGGCTGCAATATGGGTTTGCAAATTATTGATTTTCTTCGGAAGTAACGTATCTAATGCCGTGATGCGTATAGTTCCATTCTTAATTCCAAATTTCTTTATCACCACAAACATATTAAACGGTGATGAACTGGTGTCTTTTTGTGTGGTGTCTGGTTTCAGAATATGTTCAAAATTCCATGACGAATCGGAAGCTTTCGAAATATGAATTTGAGGGTTTATAAATTCAAAGCTATTTATGGTGATTTGATTTTTTAAAAGGTCAGGCAGGAAATAGCGTAACCCAATGGTATCAATATTAAGGATAGTGTCGTTGTTTTTTGTAAGTGTTACATTTGAAAGCCAGAGTGTTTCGAAAAAGTTACCTTCCAGCTTACCCAGTTTTAGTTCGGCATCAAGAATTTTATTGGTTTGTTGTTCTGCTATCGTTACAATTAATTTTTTACCTGCGGGAGTTTGAATAAATAACAACAAAAGAATCACGAACAATGCAATTGCCGCTGGCAACCACAATGCAAAACGGATTACATATGTTGTTACTTTTTTTATCATAATTTTTTGACAAAATTAAAATGCCTGCCCCACACTCAGATTAAATTGAACGCGTTTTTTTTCATTCCAAATCGGTACACCAACATCGAACCGGATGGGACCAATGGGTGTATTTATGCGCAAACCTCCACCTGTTGCGATGTGTAAATCAGTTAGTTTAAAGGTTGAGCTTGAATTCCATACATTCGATGCGTCAATAAAGGCAGCAAAATCTACAATCCAAAAAAGCGGATGCCGCACTTCGAAGTTTGTTTCCAGGATTCTTTTTCCTCCGATAGGTGTACCATCGGAACGCTTAGTTCCAATTTGTGCGCGTCCCCAACCTCTGTTTGAATTTATTCCACCAGAATACCATCTGTCTTCAACTGGTATAAACCCGGTTGAATCAGCTGATAAGTTATTTCCAATCATGGCTCGTTCAGCTAAAGTAAACCTTCCCAGTTTCTGATAAAAACGTACATCGCTCCACAATCGTGTGTAATTAAAATCAGAACCAAAAATATAACCGTTCATTTTTGCTCCAAGACTAATTAAAAAACCTTTTTCAGGAGATATAGTTGGTTTGGAATAGTTTAATGTTATACCACCCGAAATCCCCGATTTATTGTATCTGAAATCATCGTTTTCAGGATTTAAAATATCGGTATTACTACTATCGGTATACTGTTTCACTTTCTCGAAATAATAAGTGCCTGTTGCAGTTATAAATTTATTTACTTCATAGTTTACCGGAAAATTGATGCCGGCTACCCGCATTTTATAGCCGGGTTCTACCTCCATTTTAAAATATGGATTTACAGTAATGGCTAAATTCCGTACAAAAAACTGGGGTTGTGTCCACGATAAACTAACAAAATAAGGATTCAAGGCAGAATACTTCACCAAAAGATTGAGTCTGTTTGTGCCACCAAAAGGAGAGCGAAATGTGAAATCGCCTGATGTCCTTATTTTATCCTCAGTACCCCATCCTACGTTGTAACGAGCACTCCAACGAGGCATTTCCTGTATTAATAGCTTGATTGGTACCGGATTAATTCTTGTGTCTCTATTGGTTTGGGGGTTTACAGATACTATGCGGAATAACTGTAAGTTATACAGATTTTCTTTTGTTTTTTCAAGTTTTTTATTGCTGAAATTGTCATTAATATCGTAGCTTATTTGTTTTTCGATGTATTTATTTTTAAGATAGATGTTGCCTTCAATTGTTGTGTTGCCAATTTTACATTTTTCAGCAGTGTCAATTATATATATAATTTCGGTGGTCGATGAGTCAGTATTTAATTTTAATTCATATTTTGTTTTGCTGTATAAAAATCCATTGTTAATCAGAAGGTTATTGATGGATTGAATGTCGTTGTTTAGTTTTTCATCCACAAATCGTTCCGATTTGGTTAGCAAAAGAGTATTTTTCAGGTTGTCAAACAGACTATCGTTTTTCAGTTGAATTGTTTTGTTGTTTATAATAAAGGTAAGTTTACTTACTAAATAAGGTTTGTTTTCAGTTATACTGTAAAACAATTTTACTTTCTGCTTTTTGTCGTTTTGCCGGATTGAATCAAATTTGACACTGGCATTAAGGTATCCCTGCGATTGGTAAAACAAACGAATTCGATCAGCATCAGATTTTGCAAATTCCTCGCTAAATAATGCAGCCTCCTTTCTCTGTATATATTTTGCAATTGGACCATATTCATAATTCAGCATTTGTAATAGCAGTTCGGCCTTTGTGAATTGGTTATTGCCTTTGAAATAAATTTTTTCAATTTCGTAATTTTGTTGCGATAGTATGCCGTTCAAAACCACAAATAACAACACAATCAGGATGTTTAGCCTGTTTGCTAAGCATCCTGAAGGTATAATATTTGTATATTTCGAATACATTTTTTCTATAAAAGCATTTTTCTCAAAGCAATTGGTAAATAAAAATTATTAGTTTTGTCAACATAAACAGCTACAGAGCCAATATTAACCGGATTTCCATTCAGAGTAGCCATTGAACTATTTCCCTTGATAATAAGCGTTTTGTTGTTGTGCTTGATTGTTAACAATGGAAATGCATCCGCTTGCTTGTCTACACTTATGTTCATTCCGCTAAAAACATCGGTATGTTTTACATAAATTTCCGAACTTATTGTTTTAAGTGATTTTTTTAGTCCGCTTACTTTTTGCAAATAGGTGTTTAGGGCTGTGTTTCTTAAGTTACCTGTCGGGATATCTCCTTTGGGATGATATGCCGCTAAAAATACTTCTTCGCCTGTATGTCCGCCTGTAGTAAATCCAAAGTAGCTGCGTGATTGAATAACTTTGATTATCAGATTAGTCAGATTTTCTGTTTTTGAAGCTTCGGTGTAATCGGATGACTTTACACTTTTCTCGTTTAACATGGCAGTTTCTTCTTCGGGTGTAAGTTCAATACCGGTTAGCTCAAAAAATTTATTTCTGAAATTTTCGTGCGATGTTTTATTAAGCTCCTGTTCAATGCCGGTGGCTGTTTTTTTGATTTTTGCCACACCTCCAAACAATTGTTCGATGCTTGCTTTGGTGTAGTTTTTCAAATCGCGACGACCGATGGAAAACCCACTGTTGCCATGGTCAGGAAGTATAATTAAGGTAGTATTTTTATCCTTACGTGCAAAATCGATAGCTGCTTTAACTGCTTTATCAAATGCCAGATACTCACTAATAATGGCTACAGGGTCGTTGGCATGCGCTGCCCAGTCTATTTTACTACCCTCAACCATTAAAAAGAAGCCATTCTTATTTTTGTTCAATACTTCAATTGCTTTCACCGTGCTCTGTGCCAACGATGGAATCTTTAAACTGTCGCGATCAATGTCATATGGCACATCTTCTTTTTCGTAAATAGCCCATAATTTATTGCCGTTAAATTGCATAAGGGCGTCTTTGTCATTTTGAATAAATGTTGTACCAGATTGCTCAAAATGCTTTTTCATATCAGCTGTTACAAAATCATTACCACCGCCAATCATAACGTCCAGATTATTATATGCCATTTGCGAAGCAATTGTTTTATAATCGCTACGATTGTATGTGTGCGAAGAACAGTCGGCAGGTGTAGCGTGGGGAAACTCACAGGTTACCACTAATCCGGCCGCTTTTTTCTGCTCAATTTTCATTGCTTCGAGTATGGTTGCCAGTGGCTGATAAGCGCTGTCGGGGTTTAGTTTTACCAAATCATTTTTTGGGTCGGCTACCGGATATATCGCTACATTGCCTGCTTGTTGTGGTACACCTGTCATGTAACACGAGGTGGTTGGGGCAGAATCGCCTATTGGTGCGTTTGAACAAAATGTAGTAACTGTACCACATAAATATGGGTCAATGGCTAATTGAGTTCCCTCATTTTTGTAGGTTTTAAGCCATCTTGCTGCTGATAATACGCTTAGCGATGTTCCATCCGGTATCATTACAATCAGGTTTTTTGTAGGGCGTACCTTGCCTGCAGTAACCGAACCATAGATTACGGAAAGTACGAGTAATAAAATAATTGTTTTTCTCATTTTTATTGATGCTTATTTTTTAATTAGTACAAAAATAGACGAAATATATATACCTGCAACACTTATGGTTACTATTAAAAATGATACTAACCAACTTTCAGAATTTATAGTTTGTCATATTAGCATTATTATATAGTTGCATTACAGGTACAAAATTGAAATATAGTTTTTTTATAAAGCGGCGTATTTAAGAATGCTTTATTTTGTAATATAATATATTTTCAGGCTTGTAGCAATTTGTACATTTTAAACAAGTTTGATGTCCTGTTTTCTTGTTTGATTAGTTAAACTATTCGTCTGTAAAAGTTAAATAATGTCAATTTCGTATTCCTCTTACAATAATTATATAGGTGGAAATTGGCAAAG
This sequence comes from Paludibacter sp., assembly GCA_048859825.1. GTDB lineage: Bacteria > Bacteroidota > Bacteroidia > Bacteroidales > Paludibacteraceae > Paludibacter. The sequence continues at coordinate 3,505 of JBLIZK010000030.1, read as the reverse complement.
CTACATAATCTTCTTTATCCTGTAATTCTTTTAGACCTCCGATACACATTATAGCAGGGATTGCAAAATAGACTATTACAGTACCTCAATCCTTTTGTAATATATTCTACAATTGCTGAGTCGAATTGCTACATACGCATAAGTGTACAAGTTTCAAAAATGGAAATTAATTTTAGCTGTACAAAAAAGTACTTATTTCAGTAAGCGACAGATGAATATTTAATCTGTATTTATGAAAAAGGGACTTATTAAAACACCATCTAATTAATTGTATTATGGAAGAGAAATTTTTAGAAAAATTCAGGGAAATACTTGAAATTTCGGACAGGGAATTATTACCGGGTGACATTTTCCGGGAATATGAAGAATGGAATTCTTTGGTGTTCTTATCACTTATTGCTATGGTCGACGAAGAATTTGATGTGTTAATTGAAGGGAAAGATTTTAAGCTTTTGAAGACAAACGCCGACATTATAAATGCAATAAAAGAAAGACAGTAAGAATATGTTGAACCCCTTCGCTTTAACAGATAAGAAAATACTTATAACCGGTGCATCATCGGGTTTGGGTAGGGCAATGGCACTTATTTGTTCAAAAATGGGGGCAACAGTTTTTATCACAGGGCGTAATGCAGCGGCATTAGCCGAAACATATAATATGTTGGAAGGTGTTGTTGAGCACAAAATGATTGTCGCTGATTTAAGTGTATCAGCTGATATTGATAATCTGATTGGTCAATTACCGGCGCTCGATGGAGTGGTTAACAACGCAGGAATTAACAAACGAATGCTGGCTCAGTATATCAAAGAAGATGATTTTGAATCAATAGTTAGTGTAAATCTCAAGAGCCCGATAATGATAGTGAAAGCGCTGCTAAAGTCAAAAAAAATAAATGCTCAGGGTTCTTGTGTATTCATTTCGTCGGTAGCTGCACATCATTCTAGTATCGGAAATGCGGTTTACAGCGCAACCAAAGGTGGTATATCATCGTATGCTAAGGTGTTAGCTCTTGAACTGGCTCCTAAAAAAATTAGAGTAAATACAGTGCAACCCGGCATGGTTCGTACAGGGATAAATAATGGTGGTCCGCTCACTGATGAGGAATACAAAAAAGATGCAGCACAATATCCGTTAGGAAGATACGGATTTCCCGAAGAAGTTGCCTACGCAGTAGTTTATCTGCTATCCGATGCATCTATCTGGATTACAGGTACAGATTTAGTAATTGATGGTGGTTTTTCATTAATTTAAAATAGTATGGCTCTATTAACTTTTCAAAATACAGGTATTTCCGCTATAAGTGCAGCAGTTCCGCGTACAATAGTTCGAAATGTGGATTATGCCAGTTACTTTAATGCCGAAGAAGTGAACGACATTATCGAGAAAACTGGAATCATCGAACGCAGATTTGCTGATGCTGATACATGTGCTTCTGATTTGTGTTTTGCTGCGGCTGAAAAACTAATTGCTGATAACAATATCGATCGGAGCGAAATTGATCTGCTGGTTTTTGTATCGCAAACACCCGATTACCGGATGCCAGCTACCTCGATATTACTGCAGGAAAGACTGCAATTACAAAAAACGACTATGGCTTTTGATGTGAATCTGGGTTGTTCTGCTTTTGTATACGCATTAAGTATAGTGTACGGAATTATGCAAAGTGGAGGCATCCGGAAAGCACTTATACTCGATGGTGAAACCCGTTCAAAAGTATATTCTAAGAAGGACAGACGTACAGCACTTTTGTTTGGCGATGCGGGAGCTGCAGCACTTATTGAAAAGGGAGAACAATTTGGCAATAGTTACTTCTCGTTTAATTCTGATGGTTCAAGAGGCGATTTAATCAAAATAAATGCTGGTGGGTATCGTAATCCTTCAAGTGCTGAAACGGTTGTTGAGAAAGTTGTTGATGAATTTGGAAATATCAGAAGTGAAGAGCAGGGGTATATGAACGGAGGCGATGTGTTTAATTTTGTTATCCGCGAAATACCGGGCGACATAAAAAAAACAATGGAATATGCAGGAGTAACCGATAACGAAATAAGTTATTATGTATTTCATCAGGCAAATAATTTTATCAATGGTTACCTTGCCCGAAAGCTGAAGCTGATACCCGAAAAATTACCGTCGAATTTACATAAATATGGAAATACATCGTCGGTTTCGGTGCCATTAACAATGGTAAGCGAGCTAAAAGATAAATTGAACGGAACAAATCAACTTTTGTTGAGTGCTTTTGGTGTTGGAATGACGTGGGCTACAGCTGTTTTAAACTGTAGTAGTTGCAAGGTTAGTGATATTGTGGAATTGTAGCGAAAATGTAACGAAAAAAATCAAAAATTATGAATCGAGAAAAAATCTGGTTATCCTTAGCTCAAATGAGTGGATACGAAATGCAGTTTATTCAAAGTGCATTTGATACTAACTGGATTGCTCCGTTGGGTCCGAATGTAATTGATTTTGAAAACAGATTGGAAAAATATGTCTATCAGGTAGAACCGGAAGGTCGTGTGGTAGCACTTAATTCTGGTACATCAGCCCTGCATTTGGCATTGATACAACTCGGTGTAAAAAGTGGCGACGAAGTGCTTTGCCAGTCGTTCACATTTGCAGCTACAGCCAATGTAATTACCTATTTAGGTGCAACTCCGGTATTTGTCGATAGCGATACCGATACTTGGAACATGAGTCCCGAATATCTTGAACTTGCCATACAATCCCGTTACTCCATAACCGGGAAATTACCTAAAGCAATTTTATTTGTGGATTTATATGGTATGCCAGCCCGTATTGATAAAATACTGGAAATAGCAGCAAAGTACGATATCCCTGTTGTTGAAGATGCTTGTGAGGCTCTGGGATCAACATTTAAAGGTCAAAAGTGTGGTACATTCGGGAATTTTGGTGCTCTCTCGTTCAACGGAAATAAAATTATTACAACTTCGGGGGGTGGTGCGCTGATTTGTCATACAAAAAATGAAGCAAAACGAACCTTATTCTACGCTACTCAAGCACGCGAAAATGAAGTCCATTATCAACACAACGAAGTGGGTTACAATTACAGGTTGAGCAATGTGTGTGCCGGTATAGGTTGCGGTCAGATGATGGCTCTTGACGGATTTATCGCAGCACGCCGCAACAACCATAAGTTGTATTCAAATCTGTTTGGTAAAGTGGAAGGGATTAAAGTGCAGGAAAATCCGGATGCCGATTTTGATTCCAATTTTTGGTTAACATGCATCGTAATAGATGAACGTAAATTCGGAAAAACAGCCGAGGAAGTGCGTTTACAACTTGAACAATACAATATTGAAGTACGACCGTTGTGGAAGCCGATGCATCTACAACCGGTATTTCAACATCTGCCTTATTATGGTTCCAATGTTAGTGAAGGGTTGTTTAATAACGGAATTTGCCTGCCTTCTGGTGTCGGACTGACTGTTGAAGATATTTACTTTATAGTGGATATTATTTTAACAGATTATCCTCCGGTTAAGAAGAA
>JBLIZK010000029.1:0-2948 GCA_048859825.1 Paludibacter sp. | reverse complement strand
CTTAATATTGAATATGGTATCCGCTTATCGGCTTATTGGCTATTCGGTCCGGGTGAGTTTTACAGTTATACTGATGCCGTAGTCAGCAACACAAAAAAATACGATAAAGGAGAAGTAGTGGTTGCCTATTTTCAACCCGAACCCCGGTTAAACATTTCCTATATTATCAACCGAAATAATTCATTAAAAGCCGGATATAGCCGCAATACACAAAATCTACATCAGGTATCAAACAACACATCTACCACTCCTACCGATATCTGGCTGGCATCAAGCAATAATATAAAGCCCGAAATCAGCGATCAGATATCAATGGGATATTTCGGCAATTTTAAAAACGATAAGTACCAGTTCAGTGCCGAAACTTATTACCGGAACATGCAAAATCAAATAGATCTGCGGAATGGCGCTAACATTAACGCCAACGACAAAATTGAAGGCGAATTGCTCTTTGGCAAAGGACGCGCTTATGGGTTGGAACTGATGCTCAAAAAAAAGTATGGCAACCTGAATGGTTGGATTGGATACACCTGGGCACGTTCAGAACGTAAAATTGATGGCATTAACAACAATAACTGGTATGCTGCCCGACAGGATATTACACACGACATATCGGTGGTTGCTATATACGATCTGAATAAAAAATGGTCCTTTGCAGCATCGTGGGTGTTTAATACCGGCAATGCCGTTACTTTCCCCAGCGGAAAATACCTGATAAATGGGAATGTGGAGTATTATTACACAGAACGAAACGGGTATCGCATGCCCAACTATCACCGACTGGACTTAAGCGCTACATGGTACCTGAAAAAGTCCAAGCGATTTGAAAGTAGTCTGAACTTTTCAGTATACAATGCTTATGGTCATAAAAATGCTTACTCTATTGATTTTGAGCAGGACACAAACGATCCGGACAAAACCAACGCCGTTAAAACATATTTATTTACCTATGTACCATCGGTTACGTACAATTTTAAATTTTAAGTTATGGTCTGGAAATTAAAAAACGATAAGCATCAGAAATACACTGTTTCGATGTATTTTATAGCGATGGTATTTTTGTTTTCGTGTACCGAGGTAATTGATATTGAAACCAACAAAGCACAAAGCGAATTGGTGGTAGAAGCTATAATACCGGATGGAGACATTGCTCAGGTTTCCCTTTCGTACACAGTACCTCTGGATAATATCAATATTTTTCCGATGGAAGAAAATGCTCAGGTTAAGCTAACCGACGATTCCGGTAATACCGAACTCCTGAAAAGTATAAAACCTAGTAAGTATGAGTCAAGGATTATTCGGGGAGCACAGGGACATACCTATTCAATAGAGGTAAAAACTGCTAAAAACACTGTTACAGCCAACTCAACAATACCTTTAAAAGTAATGGTTGATTCCGTAAAAATTATCAATTCAATGTATCCGGGTGCTGGAGCATCGTCCAGCAATAAAGCATTTTTCTACGAAGTAAAATTGTATTATAACGACCCTGCACAATTCGAAAATTCCTATAGAGTATTATTATCGGTGAATAACAGTCCCCTAAGTGGCGTTCATGTTCTGAACGATGATTTTAACAACGGACGCAATGTAGAATCGAGTATTGTTTTTTACAACGAGGACATACAAACAGGCGACTCACTCGATATTGAATTTCAATGCATTGATAAGGCTGTGTATGCATATTTTAGCAGCTTTGACAATAACCAGCAGGGAGCAACTCCAGCCAATCCAAATACTAACCTTAGTGGTGCCAAACTGGGTTATTTAAGTGCACATACCGTAGAAAGGAGAAAAGTGAGAATTAAATAGACGCTATTTTTTCGAATTGAGGTTAAACCAGTCCAGAGCATTCGTAATAGCCGATTCAATAGGTGTTTGTGGCATACGAAGTGAGGATACTATTTTGTTGTTACAATAGTATTCGCGGATTAAAAGTTGATTTATATTGCGGGTACACAAATCGGTTCTAATCCCAATCAATTGTAACATGTCACCTATCTTCCCGGCAATCTTTAAAACAATATCTGGTAATTCAATAATTGTTTGTTTGTACCCTCCCACTCTGCTCTGAATTTGATAAAACTCTTTAAACGAAAGATTTATACCTGTTGCCAGATAATGTTCGCCATTTGAACCCATTGTAAGCGCATTGCAAATGGCTGTAGCCACATCGGCTGTAGCCACAAAGTTTTTTCCTCCGCGAGGCACTAACATTAGACGCTTTTTTAAGCCCAATAGCATCAGTTTTCCTGAACTTGGTTTCACATCATAGGCACCTATCATAAATGCCGGGTGAATTATCACAATATGGCTTTCTGAATCTGATTTCGGAGCTTTCGCAGCACTTTCATACATCTTTTCGGCTTCCAGCTTTGTACGGGCATAAAATGACTGTGTAAATGGAAACTGTATAGGTGTTTTTTCATCCGAATGGTTATCATTTGAACCGTATCCAATCGTATTCGTTGTACTTACAAAAATTAAAGTGCTTATATTCTGCTCATTACAAACATCTAAAATCATTCGGTTTGCATCAAGGTTTACAGGTACATAATCGTGGTAATTTAGCAAATTCGTAGCAGTTACAGCAGCTATATGTATAACAGCATGGCATCCCACAACAGCTTTTCTGAAAACGGATGATTCAGTAAAATTTCCGAACTCCACTTCTACCCTACTCAGATCAAAACATATATCTTTTGTACTTCTTACAATAATACGAACATCATGTTTACGATCGAGCAATTGCATTACTACATGGTGTCCCAGTAATCCGTTTGCTCCGGTTACAAGAATTTTCATTGGCATTTAAAAAAAAGCGTAATATGCTGCAAAAATACAGCATATTACGCTTAACTGAATTAAAAATGTAAAATATATTATCGATGCATACAATCACTTATTCTCAACTTTCTGATAAGCGCCGATAGAACGATTATACTCTG
>JBLIZK010000028.1:0-13033 GCA_048859825.1 Paludibacter sp. | reverse complement strand
TTCTGATTTTTTGAAATTGCACGAGGAGTTATCACTTTTGCTGGTAATTGTATTGTTGCTGATGTATGATATTTTTGCTGGTGATGGCTTGAAACGCTATTTTCAACCAGTTGCGCTTCTGTTGTTTAGCGCTCACACCATACTAAATTGTGTGCCACGTGATTCATTCGAGGTTGCGGGAGGAATGTATCATTATTTCCCTATGCTCACTTACATGAAAACAATTTTGAATGTGGGTACAATAATCGTTTTTTTACAAGCACACAACTGGCTGAATGGTGACGAAAGTATAATCCGTCGGGGTGAATTTTATTTTCTAACGCTTTCCACTCTTTTAGGAATGTATTTTATGATGTCAGCCGGCCATTTTCTGATGTTTTTTATAGGTGTCGAAACAGCATCTATTCCACTGGCAACCCTTGTGGCATTTAATAAATACAATAATCAGTCGGCCGAAGCCGGAGCCAAGTATATTCTGACTGCTGTTTTTTCTACCGGAATTTCATTGTTTGGCATATCCATGCTTTATGGTGCTGTAGGGACGTTGTATTTTAGCGACATGTCGGCTTTATTAAGTGGTACACCCATTCAGTTGTTAGGTATGGTGTTTTTTGCTGTTGGCTTGTTTTTTAAGATATCGCTTGTTCCGTTTCATTTATGGACCCCTGATGTATACGAAGGTGCACCAACAAGTGTAACGTCTTATTTGTCAGTGATTTCGAAAGGTTCTGCTGTATTTGTGTTGTTTGTCATTTTTGTTAAAGTATTTAGTAGTATGGTGCACGAGTGGCATCCAGTTTTTTATGGAATGATAATTATTAGTATCACAGTAGCCAATATTTTTGCCATTCGTCAACAAAACTTAAAGCGATTGCTTGCCTATTCGGCTATTTCGCAGGCCGGTTATTTAATGCTTGCAGTAATGAGTGCAAACGATAAAGGAATGACATCTTTGGTGTACTATATACTTGTTTATTTGTTTTCGAATCTGGCTGTGTTTGGTGTGGTTTCAGCAGTCGAACATCGAACAGATAAAACAATTATTTCGCAATATGCCGGTTTATACAAAACGAATCCGTTTTTAGCAGTAGTAATTTCACTGGGTTTGTTTTCGCTAGCCGGTATACCGCCTTTTGCCGGATTCTTTAGTAAGTATTTTATTTTTACAGTGGCATTTGAGCAGGGTTATTATGCGTTGGTTTTTATTGCTTTAGCGAATACCGTTATTTCATTGTATTATTATCTTATGGTGGTTCGGACCGTTTTTAAACTTGAAAATGATTCGCCTATTGAAAAAATTCAATCAGGCAAGGCTGCCAATTTGAGTCTGATTATTTGTTCGGCACTAATTGTAGTTGCTGGTTTATTTAGTATTATTTATGAAACAATTTCAGGCGTAAGTATGCTTTTTTGAAAAATTGATTGAAATATTCTAATTGATAAAGGCAGAAAGTTGTATATGTAATACTTTCTGCTTTTTTTTGTAGAAATAATTGCTTCAAACAGATATTTTGGAGCTGTTATGTTAAATAAATATAATTGCGGTTCAGATGCTATTAAAACGGCAATTATCGCTCAACTAAATGACCGAAAAAATCATTTAATAATTATCTTTGCAAAAAAATCTTAATATTGATTTGTCTGCATTTCAGCAGTAGTTATATCTTTTTGTGTGTAAAACATCTTTAAAAAACTGTAGTCATGAGTTTCAATTTAAGGATATTATCATTGAAAAAATATTCAATAAATATAAACAAACTTCTATTGCTCTGTTTTTTGTTTTTCGTGGAATCGACCTTTGCGATTAACGAAACAAAAACAGTTGGCTCTACAGGAGCCGATTTTACTACGCTCAAAGCGGCATTCGATGCAATTAATAATGGTTCTCTTACCGGAAGCGTAACGCTTAAAATTACATCATCTACTACCGAAACTACTTCGGCTGTATTAAATGCAAGTGGTTCCGGTAGCGCATCATATACTGCATTATTGGTTTATCCTACTGTAACCGGTTTAAGTGTTTCAGGTAATATTTCCGGGCCACTTATTGATTTAAACGGTGCTGACAATGTTACAATTGATGGTCGTATAAATGCTGTAGGTTCTACTCGCTCACTGGTTCTGGATAACACTAATAACACTTCATCCACTGGTGTATCAACCATACGTTTTGTAAATTCTGCTATTAACAATAATGTACAGTATTGTGTAGTACGGGGTTCTGAGTTATCTGCTACTTCTGGTGTTGTTTTTCTGTCATCGTCAACTTTGGCTACCGGAAATAGCAACAATACAATTATAAATAATTCAATTACAGCCTCTTCGGATTTAAATCGTCCTGTAAATGGAGTTTATAGCGAAGGAAACCCTGCGAGTGCAAATGTTAATGTAGTAATTTCCAATAATAGCATTTATAATGTGCTTAACCGGAACTTAAATTCATATGCAGTAAATATTAATGCTGGTAGCGACGGCTTCATTGTGTCGAGTAACAGTTTCTACGAAACAGCTGATTTTGTACCGGCATCAAATTCATCTTACACTTTTGTCCAGATTAATAATAGTAGTGCTGGTGGATTTCAGGTGATGAATAACTTTATAGGCGGACGTGCCGACCTGGGCGCAGGTGGTACAATGAAAAAAACAAATGCTTACAGTAATAGCTTTACGGGTATAAGTATTAGTGCCAATACCGGAAATGTTTCGTATATCAATGGAAATAAAATAAGTAGCCTTATCTGGGAAAACAGTACATACGCAAACTGGATAGGTATTTTGGTGAATTCAGGTGATGTGGAACTTGGATCTTTATCGCCCAATTCGATAGGAGAATCGTCAGGTACTGGTACCATAAACGTAAAACAAGCTTCTTTAGGGGGTGTTTTTAGTGCTATACAAATATTATCACAGGGGACAGTCAATTGTAAAAAAAATATTATTGGCTCAATTTCTTCTACCAATTCCAGTAAAACTGTAGGTATTTACCTTAGTTCAATTAGTGGTGCTGCTACTATTAACGATAACCGAATCGGAAGTAGCATTTCACTTAACAGTATTGAAGAATTAAGTTCACCATTGGACCAAACTCAATTTCTATCAGGAATTTTTGTGCAAGGTTCAGGTACAAATACAATTGTCGGAAACTCAATTTCGAACCTCAACTCTGCTTCAAAAGGTAGTGGATATGTGTGTGGAATCGACATTAGTTCTGGTACAAATACCGTACGGAACAATCTGGTGTCCAGAATTTATTCCTACTCTTCCGGCACTACATCGCCTTTTGGTATATCTGTAATAGGTACCAGTTACAACAATTTACTCGAAGGGAACGAAATTTCCAAACTCGAAAACAGATATACAAAATTTCAGGGTAGTGTAGTAGCAATTCAGTTACAATGCTCTGGCTCTACCACTGTAAATAAGAATTTTATTCACAGTGTTTTAATAGACGACCCGAATCCTAATACTTCAATTATTGCGGTTAAATCAAATGGAGGACCGGTATTGTTTATGAATAATATTATTTTACTGGGAGGTGCAAAGCGCAGCTCAATTTTTGGTATTTATGATAATGCTTCACAATCATCTGTTTACAATAATACGATTTATATAGATGGCAATCCTACAGTTGGAACTGAAAATAGTTATGCATTGTATTGTGCTTCCAACTTAAATAATCAAAATATCCGAAATAATGTTTTCGCCAATCAACGGTCGAATAGCGGAGCTACCGGCAGTCATTATGCTGCCTATTTTAATTATTTTTCGTCGCCCAACTTAACTCTTGATTACAATCTGTATTATACCGATGGGGTGGGAGGATATCCGGGTTTTGCCGGCACCAATAAAACCACACTTCCATTCATAACCGGCACCGATGCTGCCGGTGTAATTGCTGCTCCCGGATTCCAAAATGCATCTGGTACAGCTACAACAGACTATAAGCTGGTATATTCAAAATACAGCGGTGTATCTATTACACAGGTAACTGAGGACTTTGGTTCAGTTGCCCGTCCCTCTGCGCCTACAATTGGAGCATGGGAATTCGCTGGCGAAAATATGTGGAAGGGTAGTGTTAGTTCAGTTTGGAGTGATAGCCGGAACTGGACCAAATCGGTGGTTCCGATTGCCGATGCCGATATTGAATTTGACCCCAACCCGATGAATGATCTGGTAATGGATATTAATCAATCAGTTGGTAATGTAACTATTTCTCAATCAGTTTATAAATTAGTGCTAAATGGGCTTCAACTCACATTAAAAGGTGATTTCGATTTGTCAAATGGAGCAAAAATTGATGCAACCGCTGCAAATTCAAAAATTGTGTATTCCGGTTCTTCTGTTCAGAATTTAAATGCTGATCATTTTGTCGATAATAAAGTTTTTTATGTTACGATAAATAATACCTCCAATGTATTGCTTTCGGGAAATCTTGTAGTGTTAGGCAGCTTGAACAAGGCTTCAGGCTTTATCGATGCTTATTCAAACAACAATACTTTAACTTACAAGGGAAGTGTAATGCAGCAAATACCCGAAGGGCTATTTAAAGATTCGATTCTGAACGCTTTGATTGTTGATAATCCAGTTGAATTACGATTGAATTCAAGTATTGTAGTGAACTCAGATGTGCAGATACTGGCTAATTCAAAATTTGTTTTATCGCCTACGGCCCGGTTAAAGGTAAATGGAAGTTTAGTTAATAATGCGGGCGTTTCCGGACTAACGTTAAATTCAACGGTATCAGGAACAGCTTCGCTTGTGCACAATACGAATAATGTACAGGCTACCGTAAAACGCTATATGGGCGGAACAGTTTTAGCAACCGACAGAGGCGATTGGCATTTTTATTCATCTCCCGTAGGCGGCCAAACAATAGGTGGCGACTGGAAACCTGCCGGACGTTATGGAGATGGTACAGGTTACGATTTATATGTTTGGAATGAACCTTCAGCTTGTTGGGTTTATAATCTGAATACAACTGTAGCTCCTACCTGGGCTTCAAGTCATCCATCCTCCGATTTTATTACCGGTAAAGGATATCTTTATGCAGTGGATACCATTAAAGTAACCAAAACGTCAACAGGAATTCTCCATAATTCAAATATTAGTATTAATGTAACTGCTAATGGAGTAACCAGTAAAAAAGGGTTTAATCTGATTGGAAATCCTTATCCAAGCAGTATTGACTGGAAAAACGATGCCGGATTTAACAGGTCTGTGTTAGAACAAATTTCGGGTGGGTACCCTATTTGGGTGTGGACTAGCAGCGATAATTATGGTGTTTATAATTCCGCAGATAATACCGGAACACACGGTGTTTCACGCTATATTTCGCCTGCAATGGGATTTTTCGTGTTGGCTAAAAACTCAGGTACTTTTACGTTTCGCAACGATGCACGGGTTCATAATCAGGCTTCAAACTGGATAAGGGTTAAGGCTGTTAATACAAAACCGGTTTTGCGTTTAAGAGTTAGCTCACCAGTTACAAATGGTTCTGATGAGGTATTGCTTTTTTTTGAAAGAACTGTTACTGAAAATGGAGCTGAAAAGATTTTCAGTTCGGTAGTTTCAGCACCCTCGTTATATATAACATCTTCCAATGCTAAATTATCCACTTTTTATGTGTCAGAGCAGGATGCCGATAATTCTCAATCGTTGAGTTTTATGGCAGGTGTGGATGGTAGATATACATTGCAAATGGAAGATTATGAAGATAATGTGTTGTTAGAGGATTTGTTGCTAGATAAAGTAATAGATTTGCGTGAGACAGGAGAATATACTTTTGATGCAAAAAAAACAGATAAACCCGAAAGATTTAAACTTCATTTTTCGGAAATATCGAGAAATGAGTTGGCTTTGGGTTTACTCACAATTTTTACAAACGAACAAAAGATCCACATCAATGCTTCTTCTGTTAGTGGTAATTATAAGTATAAATTAATTGATACAAACGGTCAGGCTTTCAGTGCCGGTACTATCGTTGGAGGTAGCGTTACTTCCATTCCAGTGCAGCCTAAATCTGTATTTTTTATGCAACTTTTCAATGAACAGGAGTCACGCATTGTTAAATTATTAAATTAAAACTATTACATTTGTAATATAAAAATTATCTATTTTAGAAAAGGAAAAAATAAATTAAACCTGAAAATAAAATAACTAACATAAACAAATAATACAAAAACAAAATGAAAAAGTATACTTGGTTAATTCTATTTGTTTTAAGTGCTTTCCCATTTTTTAATGGTATCGCTCAATCGAATGAAACTACTGATGTTTCTGCTAAAATTTTAGCACCAATATCAATCTCTGAAACCAGAAGCATGCATTTTGGAACAATCACCTCAGGTACCACTTCAGGAAGTTGTATTTTGGCTCCTGCAGGTACTCGAACTGCATCCGGAGGCATTGTGCTTTCAACTTCAACACCTACAGCTGCATCAGCGGCCTACTCGGTTGCAGGTAATGCAAGTATGACTTATGCTATTACACTGCCTTCATCGGCTGTTACTGTTACAAATGCAAGTGCAAGTACGCAAACTATGACTGTAAATGCCTTTACATCGAGTAAAGCAACCGGAACATTGTCTGCATCCGGAACCGATACATTTACGGTTGGAGCAACATTGGCAGTAGGTGCTAATCAAGGTGCCGGTACTTATTCAGGTACATTTCAGGTATCTGTAGCTTATAATTAATATTCGATAATTTAAAAAGATATATGAAAATAGTATATATAATTGCAGTAATTTTCGCAGTGCTTTTTACTTCACTATTGAAAGCTCAAACGAATAGTGTAACCAGTAAAGCCAGAGCTGAGATAACTTCCCTGATATCGCTAAGTGATAATTCCGGTTTACCAGGTGGTTCTACATTAAACTTTGGAACAATTGCTAAATCAGAAGGTGTTGGTACTGTTACAATTTCTACATTAAACGCCCGCACTACAAGTGGTGCTGTAAATGCTATGTCGGCTTCAGCCACCAGTACCGCTTCGTTTTTAGTAAATGGAGGTATGGGACGTACATATGCAATCACATTACCCTCAACTAACGTCGATGTTACACGTACAGGTGGTACTGAAACGATGTCAATAACTGATTTTAAAGCTCGTCCTCAATCCATTGGAGGCGATCAGGTTACCGGTACACTTGATACTCAGGGAGCTGATTCATTCACCGTGGGTGCAACTCTGAATGTCGGAGCAAATCAGGCCGAGGGAGTGTACGAAGGTTCATTTAATGTGGTTGTAAATTATAATTGATTTTTTTCTTAGAATGGTAAAAAAGACGCTTGCTGTCCTTGTATTGTGCTTTTTTGCGCAATTGATTTTTGCACAGGGTGATTTATTAATCAATCCTGTGCGCGTGGTTTTTGAAGGACAGAAAACTGTCGAGGACCTGAGTCTTACAAATATTGGTAAAGATTCAGCAACCTTTATGGTGTCGTTTGTGAGTTACAAAATGCAGGAAGATGGTAGCTTTGTGCAGCTTGAAAAAGCAGATTCTACTCAAAGTGCCGACAAGTTTCTGCGATTGTTTCCCCGTAAGATAAGTCTGGCACCTGCTGAATCTCAAACTATCAGAATGCAGTTGCGTAAGCCATCCGGATTAAAAGATGGAGAATATCGCTCACATCTTTATTTCAGAGCCGAAAAGGAAAAGCCTGCACTTGGAATGGCACTTCCTAAAACGAGCTCTAATGCAATGTCAATTCAAATTACCCCAATCTTTGGTATTAGTATTCCGGTTATTGTTCGTCATGGATCATTGTCGGGTAATGTGACTCTTTCTGAAGCTTCTTTCGAGGTGGTAAACGATTCGGTTGGTGTAGTTTCAGTATGCATAAACAGAGATGGTTATAAGTCAGCTTATGGTAATTTGGTGGCAGAGTATACTTCCGAAAAATCTAAAAAGGGAACTGTAATTGGATTTGCAAACGGTGTTGGTGTATATACTGAGATTCCCAAAAGATATATTCGATTGAGTGTTCGTTACAATCAGGAGATGAAATTGAATAATGGTAAGGTTGTATTAAAATACGTACAAAATAAACCTGATGGTTCAACGGATGTAGTACAGTCCGAAGTTGTTATTAAATAGGAAGTATTATGAACATTAATTGGAAGTTACTATATACTTTGTTTTTTTTGATGATACTTACCGGATTGCTGGCTCAGGATCCGCCGGATTTGCCGAGCAGATCCATCGTAGTCAATTCAACCCAAAACCTGAGTTTTGGTGTTTTAACAATACTTTCGGGTTCTACCGGAGGAACTGTTACCGTTGATTATAACGGTATGCGTACTGCGAGTGGTAGTGTGGTATTATTGAATTCTTCACCACAGGCACAGCAAGGGATTTATGAGGTGAAAATTTGTCCCGGACGATTGGTAAATATATCATATCCAAACTCTGTAGTTTTAACCGGAAACAACGGAGGCTCCCTAACAATGAATCTCGGTCCTACTGATAAAGGGCCTAGTGGTTCGTCGTTTATTTCAAATAAAGGATGTAATGATGTACATTATGTAAATGTTGGAGGTGTGTTAACGGTAGGCTCAATGGCTGCCAACCCTCCGGGCGATTACAGTGGAACTTTTGAAATTACATTTATTCAACAGTAGTATAAGAAAAAGTGAATGAGTAAAAGTGAAAAACAATATAGCATGAAATTGAAATATAGCGTAATTATTATTGCGTTATTCCTGTTTCAGTTTTTTACTTCGTTTGTAATGGCACAAAATGATGAATTTGAAACTTTTAATCTAAATACAAAAGTTGATAAAGTAGGGTGGAATGAATTTGTTTCGTTATATAAAGAATCCGGGGAACTTTACCTGCCTATAGTTCAGTTATTTGAATATCTGAAAATTAATATTGAAGAAAAGCAAAGCGGAGCTGTTGTTGAAGGGTTTTTCATTGATTCAAAAACAAATTACAGGATTGATACATCAACAAGACAATTCACTTTGGGGCAAAAGACAATTGGAATCACTGAAAATGACTTTTTAGTAAGTCAGGGTGAACTTTATATTTCATCAGTGTTTATTAAACAGCAATTTGGAATTGAAACTAATTTTGATTTTCGTTCCTTGTCGGCCAATATTTCTGCTCCTTTTGAACTACCGGCTACACGATTAATGAAATTGGAAACAGCGCGTAAGGGCATTAAAAATCTGACGCAGGAAGTTGTTTATGATAAGGAATATCCACGTCAGTACCACTTTTTTAAACCCGGAATGCTCGATTGGTCATTTACACTGAATCAATCAAAGGTATATACAAACGAAAACCGGTTTGGGTTAGCCCTGGGCTCTGAATTTTTATTTGGTGAACTAAGTGTATGGATGTATTATTCTGACAGATATGGGTTTAACCGTAATCAACAACGTTATTACTGGCGTTGGGTGGATAATAACTTTAAACCAATTCGACAGGTGCAAATAGGACGTATTTACAATAAAAGTATAGCGACACTTTTATATCCTGTTGATGGTTTTATGATTACAAATGCACCTACAACCATTCGTAAGGCGAAGGGAACTTATCAAATCTCCGAAACAACGAATCCTGACTGGACGGTTGAACTCTACATAAATAATGTTTTGGTTGATTATACTAAAGCTGATGCATCAGGGTATTTCAGCTTTCAAGTTCCTAACGTGTATGGGACATCGGAGTTAACATTGCGCTATTATGGACCGAATGGCGAGGAACAGTCAGAGCGTAAAACCATTCATAGTCCATATAACATGCTTCCAGCCGGCGAATTTGAATACAGAGTAAGTGGTGGAGTGTTGCTAAATGGTTTAAACTCTTATTATGGACGTGCCGAAACAAGTTTAGGTATTGCCCGCTGGTTAACAGCTGGCGCAGGTTACGAATATTTAAGTACCATAAATTCTAATCCTCATATTCCGTTTGGTAATCTTACTATTCAACCGTTTAGTGGATTGGTTATTTCGGGCGAATATGCGCATAAAGTAAGATATAAAGGTACCCTGAATCTGAATTTTCTCCGCAATTCAATGCTTGAGCTGAATTATTCATATTACGAAAAGGATCAAAAGGCCATTATCTATAACTTCAAAGAGGAGCGAATTGCAGCACTTACCTTGCCTATGCGTTTGAAAAATGTTTCGGCTGTAGCAAAAGCTACTTTCCGTCAGAATGTGTATCCAAACTTTGAGTTTAACTCAGGCGACTTGATGTTAACTGCTTATTATAAAAACTTCAATGCCAATTTAACAAACTATATAAACTGGACAGATTTTCAGAATAAAAACATTTATAGCAATCTGGCTCTCGGTTTGAGACTAAACGGGGGATTTTCAATACGCCCATCGGTACAATATAATTTTACAGGAAATGCCGACAACTGGTACGATAATTTTATATCGTATAAAGCGGAGCTTGAAAAACAAATATTTAAAAGGGGTTACATCACCCTTGGCTACGAACGTAACAATTTAGTCGACTATGAAGCTATAAACATGGCTATTCGTTACGACTTTAATTTTATGTCGGCTTATACATCGGCATATTATGCGAATGGAAGCTTTGAAACAGCACAAAGTGCACGGGGAAGTCTCGCATTTGGTGGTGGTAATGGTTATGTGCATTTTGATTCTCGCGATGCTGTAGGGCGAAGCGCTATATCAATTGCCCCGTTTGTTGATAAGAACTTTAATGGTAAAAGAGACGATGATGAGCCTGCTGCACAAAACCTGACTGTACGCTGCTCGGGAGGAAAAGTGTTACATCGTAAAAACGATTCAATTGCCAGAGTTGTAGGGCTGGAGCCTTTTGTTGATTATAATCTTACTTTTGACGAAACCGAGTTTAAGAACATAGCCTGGAGAATTGATGCAAAAAATGTAAAAGTAACAACAGATCCCAATCAATTTAAAACCATTGAAGTCCCTGTAAAACCAATGGGAGAGATGTCAGGCACAGTCGTTGATGAAAATAATAAGGGTATAGCCCGTATTCTGATAAACATCGATGCTGAAAATGGACAAACAGAAAGAACGGTTATGTCCGAAAGTGATGGATTTTTCTCATTTCTCGGTTTAAAACCGGGTAATTACACTGCAAAAGTAGATCCCAAACAATTGGATGCACTTCGAATGAAAGCGAACGAACTTTCGTTTCAGATTAAAGAAGATTTAAATGGTGATATTACTGATGCAGGGAAAATCAAACTGACATATGTTTCAGAAAAAGACTCGTTGGAGCAAAACTCTGAATTGAACAAAGCTGCTATGAAGGGATTGAGTTCCACATCAGATTCTTTACAAATGCTAAAACGTTTGAATAAATTCAGCGATAAGAATAATCCATCTCCCGATATCCTGCAAAAATACGACTCGCTGCTGAAATACATTATATTATTTGATTTTAACAGTGCCAGGGTGCGTTCGGAGTTTTATGGTACCATCAAACAATTAGGAAAACTGCTGCAGGAAAACCCTATGTTGAAGCTCGAAATTCAGGGACATACAGATAATGTAGGTTCTGATGATGTAAACATAAAATTTAGCGAAAGACGCGCAAACTCTGTTCGTAAAATTTTAGTGAAATACGGTATTGATGAATCGCGATTACGGATAGTTGGTTTTGGTAAAAGACTTCCGGTGCCGGGCAATACCAACAGTACTCCCAAAGAAAGATCTCAAAACCGCCGGGTTGTATTTAAGGCTATTTCCGATAAAGATGTAGCTTTAATTGATAGCATATCGCGCAAAAATCCAGATGATATTACTGAAAAAGATGCCAGATTGTTGCGTCGTTCGGTAAGTTATGTAACCGATTCAGACCCTTTTGCCGTAAAATGGCGTTTTTCATATTCTTTCTTGTTTCATTATGCCAGTTATAAGGTGCGTCCTGAGCAAAAGATGCTTGCAAAAGCATTAGCCGGAATTATGAAAGATAATACTTGTTTGGTCTTATATCTTACATCGCATACTGATTTGGAGAGTTCTGAAGAACGAAATATGCAATTTAGTATAAAAAGGGCACAGTCGGTTTGGGATGAACTTGCTTACGAAGGAATTGAACGTACCCGTGTTGAAGTAGCAAACTATGGTGAAAATAAACCATTTAATGCAAATTCAAATAGTGCTGAGAAGGCGCTGAATCGACGAGTTACTATTGGTGTTCATCCTACAGGTTGCCAAATGAATATTGATAGCTTGCTTACTGAAAAAATTAAGCAAACATATAAAACCCGTATTTCGAATCAGATTATTATCAATCACGATAATAAGTTTATGATTCAAACAGGTGCTTTTAGTCTGGAACAAAATGCGATATTGATGGCACTTAAATTAAAAGATTTTGTGCCGGATAATATATATATTGTGCCGGATAATGGTCTGTACAGAGTGATTGTTGGTTATACAGAAACCCGTAAAGAAGCCATGGATATTGCCCGTGTAATACAAGCATCGGGTATTTTGGCAAACCCGTACAACTATTAGTGTTATAATTGTGTTTTAATATATATGTTGTTTTTCTGATGAATTTCAACATGGATTGGTTCAATTAAACTGCGCTTTTTTAGTTTCTAAATTAGGAAATTAAGAGGTGCATTTTATTTTAATTATTTATATAAATGGATATCTCAAAAATTCCTTCTCCATGTTATGTGCTCGATGAAAAGTTGTTGCGCAAGAATCTGGAATTAATAAAATCGGTTAAGGATCGTGCTGAAGTTGAAATCATTCTGGCTTTCAAGGCATTTGCTATGTGGAGTGCTTTTCCTGTAATCAGGGAATATATACCTTACTCAACAGCAAGCTCGTTGGCCGAAGCTCGTTTGGCTTTTGAGGAGATGGGAAGTTTAGCGCATACCTATGGACCGGCATATACCGATAGGGAGTTTCCTGAAATAGTACGATGCAGCAGTCATATTACATTTAATTCCTTAAGCCAGTTTGAGCGATTATATCCGCAAACTCAGTTTTTTAATGTTTCTTGCGGCTTGCGTGTAAACCCTGAATTTTCGGATGTCGAAACCGATTTATATAACC
>JBLIZK010000027.1:0-4617 GCA_048859825.1 Paludibacter sp. | reverse complement strand
TTATCGGCTACAATACCATTCACTTTTACAGTCGAAACTACTGCAGGCGCAGCTTTGACTTCGTTATTTGCAGTTTCAGCTGCAAATAGACTAATTGAGGCAAAAACCAGAAGTGCAATTGAAAGAATCTTTTTCATATTGTTGAATTTTTTATTGTAATAATTGGATATGCAAATGTAGATCAGACATGTTACAGTGTTATTACAGTAATTATACAACTTTGTGAAGAAGATGTTACAAAGGTTGTGAATTTAAAATGATTTTGGTTGTTAATAAGGTTTTTCAGATATCAGTTTACCTTTTTCGTCCCACATATACCAAATGCCCGTTTTGTTGCCGTTTTTATAGTGCATTTCATATCGCATTATGCCTGAGTCGTCCCACACGTGCCAGGTTCCGTTTTTTTTGTTGTTGGCATATTCAGCCTCGGCTACCAAAAGGCCGGCTTCGTTGTAGGTACGCCATACGCCATGAAAATCTCCGTTTCGATAGGCGCGAACCTCGTGAGGCTTACCATTTTCGAAATAAACGATGTATGCACCTTGTGGTTTTCCATCTTTTATGTTCATTTCGAGTTTCAGAGCTCCTCCGGGGTAAAATTCTTTGTATTCGCCATTGTATAACTTGGTTTGACTTGCGTCGGTAAAGTAGAAGCCGTTACTCTGTGTGATTTTATTTTCCTGAGCCATTGCGCTCATAAATAGAGTTATACTCACGAAAAGAAAAAAGAGCTTTTTCATATATAATGTATTTTTAGAGTTTATAAATGCAATATTCAATACAAATATAGTGCTTAACATGACTGTGGCATTGCATGTGATTTAAATTTAATACCTGTTACAACTTGGTGTAGAAAGGATTAAAGATGTTTTTCAATGCAATGAAGATTGTGTGAAGCCGGAAGCTTAGTTGGGTTTTGTAGTGTAACTGAAATAGCATTTTTGGTTTTTTGCAAATAAAAACGCTCTATGCAAAAACAAAAATTCTATCCTACTATAGTTGTTTCTGATGTGCACCTTGGTACAGAACATTCAAAAACGGAACAACTGGCTCAATTCCTGCGCACCGTAAACTGCAATACGCTTATATTAAATGGCGACATAATTGATGGTTGGCAATTGCAAAAAGGTGGACGAAATCAATGGAAACATGAACATACTGACCTCTTTAAAATAATGATGAAAATGATGGAGAACTATAATACAAAGATAGTTTATGTTAGAGGTAATCACGATGATTTTATTGATATGATTGCACCATTTAGTTTTGCAAATATTGAAATTGTAAAGGATTATACACACGAACGTAATGGAAAGCGATATTATATTACGCATGGTGATGTTTTTGACCATATAACATCTAATATGCGTTGGCTTGCAAAATTAGGAGATGTAGGTTACACATTTTTACTATGGGTAAACAGAGTCTATAATTTACATCGTGCCAAAAAAGGTCTTGAATATTTTTCACTATCGCAATTGATAAAACAAAAAGTTAAATCGGCTGTGTCATATATATCTGATTTTGAAAATGAATTGGTTGCTTTGGCCAATAACCGAAATGCCGATGGTATCATCTGTGGTCATATCCATCAACCGGCCAATAAAATGATTGATGGAATTCACTATCTGAACTCTGGTGATTGGGTGGAAACCATGTCGGCATTACTTGAACATGAAGATGGAAGCTGGGAAGTGTATATGCATACAGAGCAAAATCGTAACTTGAAACCTTTTGAGCTTATAGAACTCGAAAAATATGCTTCAGGGCATATGAAGGTGGCATATTCTAATAACTTTTCAAAATAGTCTGCCATGAAATACATGTTTGTAGTACAGGGTGAGGGTAGAGGTCATTTGACTCAGGCATTAAGTCTGAAAACTTTGCTTGAGAAAAACGGACACGAAGTAGTATCGGTAATGGTTGGTTGTAGTGCAAAACGTTCAATTCCTGATTTTTTTTCAAAAAAAATTGGCTCTGGATTGTTGCGCTTTCGCAGCCCGAACTTTTTACCGGCCCCAAAGGATAAAAGACCTGATTTATTTATAAGTTTACTATACAATATTTTGTTATTGCCTGTGTATATTGAAAGTATGCTTTCAATACGTCGCACTATTCGTAAGGTACAGCCTGATGTGGTTGTGAATTTCTATGAATTGTTATGTGGTTTAAGTTATGGAGTATTTCGTCCTAAAGTTCCGATGGTGAACATAGCTCATCAGTATTACTTTATGACTTCCAACTTCAGATACACCGGAAAAAGTAAAATGCAATTTTACTTTTTGAATCTGTACTCAAGATTTACAACATTAAATGCATCGCGTATATTGGCTTTATCGTTCCGCGAAGAAGAAACGGAGCAATATGAAACTGTCTCAATAGTTCCACCGCTTTTACGTTCAGAAATTTTTGGTTTAAAACCATCAAATGGGAATTATATTCATGGTTATATGCTTAACGATGGATTTGCTGAAGTACTTTCAGTTTGGAGTAATAGCCGACAAGATGTAGCTCTGCATTTCTTTTGGGACAGAAAGGGCGTTAAATCCAAGACTACCTTGACCGAAAGTTTGGTAATGCATACGCTTGACGATGTTAAGTTCCTGAAATATATGGCCGGTGCGAAGGCTTATGCCACAACTGGCGGATTTGAATCGGTTTGCGAAGCTATGTATTTACAGAAGCCTGTACTTATGGTTCCTACTCATATTGAACAGGAGTGCAATGTGATTGATGCCGAAGTATCGGGTATTGGTGTAGGTTGCAGTTCATTCAATCTTGACGGTTTACTTAACTTCATTCCTCAATATAAATCGGATACAACTTTTCAGCGTTGGGTCCAATCAGCCGAATCTGTTTTTCTTTCGGAGTTAACTTCTTTCGAAACTTTCGAAGACAATGTGGTGGTGATGTGGTGAAATTTTCAGGGGTAGTGTAACAGATACTTCTACTATTGAAATATAGATGTAATTATTTAAACCATTGTTTTTAATTGCTTTAAAGTTTTCTGTAATCATTTCGAAATGTTTTTGCAAAGGATATGTAGTGTTCTCTTCATGCCATCTTCATGTGTGTGTAACTCTCTCTTAATGTTCAAGTCATAATTTTGCCATTGAAAATTTCAAATAAAAACATCGTGAAATCAAAATTATTATCAACAATTCTCGTATTGTTCTTTCTAATTTCTGTATCAGCACAGAATGGTACTATTAAAGGAAAGATTGTTGACTCATCTACAAAAGAACCGCTTATTGGAGCGGCGGCCATGATTAAAGGCTCAACGGTAGGATCTGCATCTGATCTGGATGGTAATTTTACAATTGCTAACCTTAAACCGGGTGTTTATACAATTACTTCGAGTTACATTTCGTACAAGCCCTTCGAAAAATCAAATGTGATTGTGAAAGAAGGTGAGGATACTTTTGTCAATATTGAACTGGAGTCATCAAACATTACTCTAAAAGAAGTGGTATTGGTAGCAAAAAGCAATCGTGAGAGTGAAAATGTACTCCTATTGCAACAAAAACAATCGCTAATAGCTACTCAGGCTGTTGGGGCCAAGGAAATGTCTCGCAAGGGTATAAGTAATGCCGAAGCAGCTGTAACTCAGGTTTCTGGAATTTCGAAACAAGAGGGTGTAAAGAATGTATTTGTGCGAGGATTAGGTGATAGATATAACAATACGACTCTAAATGGATTTCCAATTCCCTCTGAAGACCCCGAATATAAAAATATATCACTTGACTTCTTTGGTTCTGATATTATTAAAAACATTGATATTAATAAAGTATTCTCGTCGGGTAGCTATAGTGATGTAGGAGGCGCTCAAATTAACATAGCTACTAAAGAATTGGTTGGTGATAAAGAGCTTTCACTTGATTTGTCATCCGGAATTAATAGTAATACTTCAGGTGCAAATATGCTTAAAATGGATGGCTCAAATTATTTTGGGATAAGTAATACGAATCATCCTGTAGATTTTAAGAATTCATATAACTATAGTAATAACTTGAATCCGTTAGAAATTAGTTTTCCAGTTAATCATGGTTTTGGTTTTACGCTCGGAAAAAAATACAATGTAGGTTCAGGAAAAGATCCTTTGTCCTTTTATTTAATTGCTAATCATAATACAAGTAATAAGTATACGGATGAAAAGTCAGCTGAAATTATTAATAATGGAGTATACAGTGAGAAACTCGAAGGTTTTCAATCGTCACAAATTACAAATCAACTTTTATTATTGAATTTGGCCTATTTGCCAGCTAAAAAGCACGAAATCAATTACAACTTCCTACTTATTCATGACTACAATCAATCTGTAGGTAAATACAAAGGCTTAATTCAATCTGGAGATTCGTATGATGGAGCCTTAATTTATCAACAAGCAAATGATAATTATTTATTTACGAATCAGTTAATCACAAAGTTTAAATTATCAACAAAGTTTAGCTTGGATGCAGGTGCAGCTTATAATCGGGTTAAGGGACTTGAACCAGATCGGAAATACAATGCAATGAATGAGGTTGAATCGAATAAATATGTTCCATTCACGAGTGAAAGTGCATTTGTTCGAAATTTTTCAGAACTAATCGAAAATGATATAAGTCTAAAATTAGG
>JBLIZK010000026.1:0-11832 GCA_048859825.1 Paludibacter sp. | reverse complement strand
TTTGAGTTGAACGAGAGGATTGACTTATCGGCATGTAAAACGCAGTTTACACCCTGATTCTCGGAACCTATCCATAAATCTCCGTTTTTAGCTTGTAAAACAGCAGTTAAATAGCGGCTTGATAGTTTATTAAACAGATTCTCGTCAACCCGGAACGATTTAAAATCAGATGTTGAACGCAAAAGACCGGCACCTGAAGTTGCCACTACAATTTCGCCGGACGATAACTCAATTATTGAGGTAATATGTGGGTTGTATTTTTTCGACTGATAGAAAACCGGCACTTCAGTAAAAGTATCTTCAGCCCGGTTATAGAGCATAATGCCGTTCAGACATCCTACCCAAAGCCTACCCTTGCTATCCTCAAAAAGAGTACGCACATAGTTGTTAAGTAGTATATTTTGCTCCTGTTGATTATTCAGATAAATGGTAAACCTATTCCCATCAAACTTATTAAGCCCATTTTCGGTAGCTATCCAGATATAATTTTTACTATCCTGCAAAATACAGTTTACATGACTATTGGACAGCACATTATCGGCAGTAAACAGAGTACCAGTTTGTGCAGATAAGGGAGATAAATATAAAAACAACAGGATTACTGGAGTCAGAATATACAATTTTCTCATTCCGATTTAATAAGTTAACAACCGGAAACAAATGTACAAAAAATTGGCTAATCTTTCACCGGAAATATTCCACGTGTTGATTTAAAAATATATTTGGTAAGTTGCTGGTTCGATTCAAAACCAACGGCATGTATAATTGAAGAAGCGCGGGTAATTTTAACGAGCGTATCTGAATAAAATTTCTGCTGTGACTGGCTCCAGAATAACTTCTCGGTTTCAAACAGTTCACCACTCAGATTTGTCATGCGAACATTGCCCCGTAGCTCCCATAACTTCTGATACTGATTGAACCGGGCATAATTACTGTGTATATTGGCATTCACCTTCAGGTTTTCATCAAACTTTTCAAAATGAATACCTACCGGAAATTCCCAGTATGGCTCCATGGCTTTGTCGTAAACATCCCATTCGGGTGTGGAAATCCGGTAGCGTGTAATACCCGAATCGGATATCACTGTAGTTATATCGGTGGCGTGTAAACGTGGCAATTGAGCCCGGTCAGTGATGGCCGAAATTTTTTCAATTTCTGTTTTTGGTTTACACGATGAATATATAAACAAAATAACAACCACTAAAAAAGTGGTTGTTATTTTGAAGTATTTTGTTGATTTCTCTTTCATTCTACTGAACGAAACACGTAAATGATTAACGACAAACAGTGGTTTCACCAATCCATCCACCTACGGTAAATGATTTTCCGGCTGCTAATTGTGGCTGGAAGAAGATATCTTCTTTTGATGGGAAATACTGACTGTATGTACGGATTAGTTCATTGGCATCAGCAGCAACCGAAGCATCTACCTGTTTTGCTTTCTGGAACTTATCTACCGCTGCCCAAAATACCGATTTAGCCAATACAGGGTCACTGTAAATGTTTTTCGAACGGGCATACATACTACCAATCAATAAATATGCTTTTCCCATGTTGGGTTTATATTCCAAAGCATTACGGGCATATTCTCTTGAACGTGGAAAATTATTCATTTCCTTCAATATAATCTGTGCATTTGTAAACTGAAATTCGGCTTTATCTTCGTTTGATGTTGCCAGTTTAGTTGCTTCGTCGTTGAATGCTACTGCTTGTTGAAATTCCCCTTTTTTATATGACATAGATGCCATAGCTGCAGCTGACTCTGATGAAGGTTCAATTTTATGTTGCGCCAATGCAGCAGAGAAGTAAACTTCCGATTCAGTACAACGAACTTTGCGATACAATCCGACGATATTTGAAAGCACTTCTTTGTTTGTCAGGTTTTGTTTCACTTTTTCAGCAAATATCTTATCCATTGTGTTACAATCGGCTGCACCGCTCTGAGCAAATAACTGTTCCAAACCCGGTTTTAATTCAACTGCCGCTGCATTTGTTTTCATCTCAGGTTTTGAAATTATTTCGTCGAGAATTGCATTCACCTTTGTAAAGTCGCTAATGTATTTCTCAGCATGAGTTGCATCTGCTTTAAAAATGCCGTTCGACAAAACCACATATAAACGTAGTACGTCAATTTCACTGTTTGCACCTAAACCTTCAATTGATTTTGCCAGCATTTCATAGGCAGGTTTCTTCAATTCATCGTTTTTTACGAACTGAATGTAGTCAATTGCTTTAATTCCTAAAATCCAGGCTGTTGGGTACTTTGCATCATCGCCAAAATACTTAATACGATTATCATACATTCCCATCAGTTTATTGAACACTTTTTCGTAAGCTACTGCATCTTTTGCCTGTTGCAACTCCCACTGTACGATTTCACGTCCACGACTATATATAACTTTGTTCGCTCCCGGACAATCGCGGTAAACCGCATTCCATGGTTCCAAAGCGTCGGCATACTGTTTATTCTTAGCCGATTCATTAAATAAACTGATATTTACATTACACTCATCAGTCGTAACATTTGCCGCAGGTGCTGGAGTTGCTGGTGCAGCTGGAGCTACAGCCTCAGCAGGTGTTTCCGACTTGTCCTTTTTTTCTTTTTTAGATTCCTTTTGAGCAAAACAGTTGGTGAACATGACCATACTAAAAAGAATTACCAATACATTTCTCGCTTTCATACAATATTTGTTTCTGATTATTTTGATTAATGATTATAATTTCCGTTTAAAGAACCAGTTTTCGTTAATTACCGCATTGAGCGTAAATTTCAAATAATCTTCGCGAAGCAATGAGGTTGTACCTACTTTACCGTATTCTAAAGTTGCGTTTACAATCGACTTAGCATTACGTAATGGTAGTCCTAATCCAAAAGTTATGCCAAAGTTCTTTGGTTGTATTTTATTGTCAATTTTATAGTAAGCATCACTCATATTAAATCCCAGACGATATGTAACCCTGTTAAGATAACGTCGGCTACGCGGATTTGGTATAATTTCAGCTCCCAGGGAGAACCGTGAACGGTCAGCAAGAGTATCCACTACTCCCATATATTTTACATCCGACCATTGTTGCAACGAGTAATCAGCCGCTAAAGTTATTCTGTTATCAATAGCATAATTAACACCAATTCCAAATGTTTGAGGCAGTTCAAAATCAGTAAAATACGACTGAGTAGGTGTTATTGAGTCTATGTAACTTCCTGTTGATTCAGAATAAGTGGCATTCAACTTTTGTTTTGCCTCGTAATAAGCCCCCAAAGATAGTCTATTTGTTTTACCAACCGGCATTGCATACTGTGCGCCAAAACGCATCCTGAAGCTAGCCACCTTTATTGTATCTTTTTGATAACCGGCCGTAAAACCGCTTGTACTGAATGATTGAACACGTGTATTCATATTATTCCCAAACATATAATATCCATTCACACCGAGCGAGAGACGTTTGAATAAACGGATAGATAATCCGCCATATACCTGGCTTATACCTCCGCTACCATAATATGTTTGTGTAGCAATAATAGTGTCAGGATAAGCATCGAGTGGTAAAGTTTGGGTTAATGAATAATTGTAGCCTGTAAAGGAATATGGCAATAGCCCCATGCTAAATCCCATATTTTTTCCTAACGGAAACTGCATGGTAATATATTCAAGATTGGCATTAATCTTTGAGTTATACACATCGTTGTAGCTAAAGCGCGAACCTAACAACGAGACTCCCATGTCAAACATAAAAGTCATACTATCAACCGAAGCATACGATGCAGGGTTTACAGTGTTAATCGAATTTTTTGAAGATGACGCTATGGATGTTCCACCCATTGCCCTATACTCGCCAGAGTAGTTTTCAGTAATATCGCCAAAACCATATAAAGTGTAGGGTGAGTTTGTGTTATTCTGCGCAACAATCGAACTTCCAACCACAAAAAGGAATAGTAAACTGAAAAAAAGATTTTTATTTTTTAACATTGAATTGAATAATTCTGTTCAAACCGATTAATACCAAGTTTTTTTCTACAAAGATGGGACTTTTTAGCTTTGACACAAAGTAATTTATGTCCCCTCCTGTTAAAAATATTGAAAGTTCAGGATATTTAATTTTTAAAGCCTCAAAATAGCCCTCAATTTCGAAAATTATACCATTCAACGCACCTGAAAGCATTGCATCATGCGTATTTTTCCCTAACAGTAATTGTGATTCATTAAGTTTTATCAACGGAAGCCTTTTTGTAAACTGATGCAGCGCCTTCAATCGCATTTGCAAACCAGCCGCTATATTTCCGCCATGATAAATACCATTAGAATCAACAAAGTCATAAGTAATTGCAGTACCAGCATCCACCACCAACACATTGCTTGCCGGTTTTAATACCGTAGCACCAACTACAGCCGCCAACCTGTCTTTTCCAAGTGTTTCGGGCGTATCATATTCATTTTTTACCGGCAAAGCCGTTTGATGATCCAACAGTATAAAATGCAGATTCTGCTTTTTTAGAAAATCTTCGAATATGATGTCGGGAGCCCCCACATTACTTATTATTACCGAGCCAATACTGTATTCACGTTGATAACCAACAAATTCCTCAACTGAAAATCGCTCGTACGAACCATCATAAAGTAATTCTTCATCTTTGAAGAGTGCCACCTTAGTACTTGAGTTACCTTTGTCGATACAAAGATTCAATAACTGATTCATAATGAAACGCCCTTTCAGTTTGTTGGATCAAAGGATCATTTTTTCGATGGGAAGAACTAAAATACCTTCTGCTCCCAGCGCTTTCAACTTACCAATTATATCCCAAAACTGTTTTTCGCCAATTACTACATGCAATGAACTCCAACCCTCTTTCACCAGCGGCATTACAGTAGGACTTTTCATTCCGGGTAACACTTCAATTATCTCATCGAGTTTTGACGTTGGCACATTCATCAACACGTATTTTTTATCTTCAGCCAATTGTACTGATTCTATGCGAAACAAAAGTTCATTCAACACCTCTTGCTTTTCGACCGACAATACAGGATGTTGAATCAAAAGGGCTTCTGACTTCATCAACACTTCAACCTCTTTCAAATGGTTGGTAACAAGCGTACTTCCTGAACTTACAATATCAAAAATAGCATCAGCCAATCCTATTCCGGGTGCTATTTCCACCGAACCGGTTATAACATGGATATCGGCAGTTACACCTTTATCAGCTAAAAAATCTTTTAGTATTTCAGGATATGATGTGGCAATTACCTTACCATTGAACCACTCAATACCTGTATATTCTTTTTCTTTCGGGATTGCCAAGGATAAACGACACTTGCTGAATCCAAGTCGCTTTGTAATTAACGCATTCTTTTTCTTTTCGGCATATTCATTTTCGCCAACAATACCAATATCCGCTACACCATCGGCTACTGACTGTGGAATATCGTCATCGCGCAAAAACAACACCTCAAGTGGGAAATTACGTGCCGGCAACAACAACAATCGTTTGCCCGATTCAAGTTTAATTCCAGACTCTGTGAGCAACGCCATTGTTTCATCGTATAGACGTCCTTTAGCCTGCACAGCTATTCGCAATACACTCATATTACTTTAATTCAAAATTAGGCCACAAAAATACAAAAAAAGTACGACATTTTTACAGCAAACGACATTAAAAAAGGCCTGTAACACAAGTCACAAGCCTTTTTTTTGATTGCTTTATTGCTATAGCCAAATTATTTAGCTACAGAGTCAGTAGCAGTTGTATCAACAACAGCTACAGTATCTACTACAGCTACAGTATCAACAGCAACAGTATCAGTTGCAGGAGCTTCTTCAGCAGCCTTAGGAGCACAAGCAGCAACAGCAAATGCTACAGCAAAAAATAAAAATACTTTTTTCATTTGTTTTTAACTTTAATTATTAAACATGTTTGTAATTCAAAATCGATGCAAAATTACAACATTTTTCGTTATATAACATATTTAAAGCGTTTTTTTTATTACAAAAGTGTAATTTTTCACATATTAGCTGACAAACAAACACTTATCTGCAAACTAAAACAAAATTCGACATCCGAAGTAAGCATATAACCGAACGGGGCTGTTAATTACATCGCAAATAAATTAACTATTTGCCCGATATTAAGCCTATCGTATCTGGTTTAATACAAATTTGATTTTTTCGTAAGTTTTAATCGTATTCGGCACCAAGGGTAAACGTAACTTATTTTCAATAAACTCCATTAGCGCGAGCATACTTTTCACACCTGCAGGATTCCCTTCGACAAACAATAACTCAATTAGCTCCGTAAACCGGTGATGTATTTGCAACGCACTGTTATAATCGCCTTCGAGAGCTAAACGCACCATACGACTGAATTCTTTGGGGAAAGCATTCCCGATAACAGAAATCACACCTACAGCGCCAAGCGTAATCAGCGGAAAGGTTATACCATCATCGCCCGAAATCACCATAAAGTCTCTGGGTTTGTTTTTAATGATATCATCAATCTGCGAGAAATTACCCGATGCCTCTTTAATAGCGCAAATATTGTCGAACTCATTAGCCAGACGCAATGTAGTAGCAGGCAACATATTCACACCTGTTCGCCCCGGTACATTGTAAAGAATTATAGGAAGCGGAGATGCTTTTGCAATAGCCGCATAATGCTGATATAAACCTTCCTGCGAAGGTTTATTGTAATAAGGAGTAACCGACAGGATAGCATCCACACCTTTGTACTCAAACTTTGAGAGTTTATCCACCACAGCTTTTGTACTGTTTCCGCCTACACCCAATACAATAGGAATACGACCGGCCACTACATCGATCACAAAGCGTGTGATTTGGTCTTTTTCCTCTTCGGTAAGGGTGGGAGTTTCAGCTGTTGTTCCACAAACTACCAGATAATCAGTACCATTTTTAATCTGATACTCTACCAGTCTGGCCAATGCCGGAAAATCAATCGACTCATCTGCCTTAAAAGGGGTGATCAGCGCCACACCCATTCCTGTCAATTTACTATTTATCATTTGACTAAATTACAAAATCGTTGCAAAAATAGGGATTTAATCGTTAGTTTGTATATTTTTAAGGTAAAAAAACAACTGATTATAAATATCAATTGCAGTTGTCTCCACCTCATTCGAAGTATTTTCGGCTTTCAACATGGCGGTATCAACAATGACATCGTACATACCCGGATAACTATGAGTACCAGCCTTACAGGCCGCATTTGAATACAAAGCGATATATTGAAGGGGTTTCACCTCATTTACTGTCAGATCAATTAACAAATCAAATGTCAGTTCCTCCAATTCACGGCGATAAGGTTCATGAATCAACCCCGTGAAATCGGCATCTTTTTGGTGTAAAATCCTGAAATCAGGCAATATGGCTGTACTTATTTCCTTTTTTTCAACATAACCCCAGGCCATTACTTTTTTCCCATCGGCATTAAACGTTTGTATAAGCTGACGAATCTCGGCATTACGCTCCATAAAATCACTTTCGAATAACAGCAATACCGTTTTAGCAGAAGTATAATTTACAAAACGTCTTTCGCGTACCTCATGCTTCAGCTGTTTGCTCAATCGTTTGTTGAACATATACCGGATTATTTTCTCAAGGATTTCTTTCATCAGCTCAGTATTTTCTTAGCTCAATGCCTGTTGAATATCCAACAATAAATCATTAACATTCTCCAACCCTACCGACATACGAATAGTTGCATCGCTTACACGCATCGATTTACGTGCCTCTGCAGTAAAATTACCATAAATCGTACTTGCCGGATGTATAGCCAGTGTTTTATTATCGAACAGGTTAGTAGCCCGTTTTATTCGCTTTAGTTTATTTAAAAACAAAAAACAAGCCTCACGCGACTGCAGATCAAACGTAAACATCGCCCCGGGGTTTTCACCAAACTGGCGACGACTCAAATCATAAAACTTATTCCCCTCTAAACCGGTATAATTCACCGAAACAATCCCTGGCAAACCAGCCACAGCTGTGGCCAGTACCTTGCAGTTTTGCGTAAGCTTCTCATAACGCAAAGCAAGTGTTTCAAGTCCCAACGTTTGCATATAAGCAACATGCGGAGTCATATAAGCTCCCAAGTTACGATGTATTTCGCGACGTAATTTGGCTGTGAAAGCCAAACCACCCACTTCTTTTGCCAAAGGCAAAAGTTTAGGAGAGTTCATCCAGTTATATGTTCCGTAATCCACTATCAGTCCTCCTAGCGAGGTAGCTCCACCCGAAATATATTTGGTTGACGATACAATTTCAATATCAATTCCAAAATCTTTTGCATTAAAGGCACAAAAAGGAATTATAGTGGTGTCGGCTACCAAAGGCACGTTTTTTTCTTTGCAAATTGCCGACAAGGCTTTTAAATCGGCCACTTCCATCTGCGGATTGGTAATAATTTCCAAAAATACAGCGCAAGTATCAGAGTCGATCTGAGTTTCGACCGACGCAGGCGCTGTCATATCGCAAAAGCGTGTTTCAATGCCAAATGCGGCTAAAGTTGAAGCAAAAAAAGAATAGGTATTGCCAAACAAATGACGGGATGTAACCACATTACTTCCTGCTTTTGACAGCGTAATAATGGCATTGGAAATAGCCGCCATACCCGAATTCAGTGCTGTAACACTCAGAGCTCCGGTTATGTGCTGAATACGATCCTCGAAATACTGCACCGTAGGATTGGTAATTCGCGAATACGCATACTCGGGCGACTTACCTGTAAACGCCAGCTCCATTTGCTCTGCCGATTCGAACTCGTAGGCTGCCGAATGATATACAGGCATACTCAACGCATTGTAAGCATCGGGTTTCTGAAAAGGAGTGTGTAAGATTTTTGTTTCCATATATTTAGTTGTAAGTAATTAGCGAAAAGCAGCAAGCACCTATCGCTTATTGCCTGCATCCTTGCTTTTTTATC
Source organism: Paludibacter sp. (assembly GCA_048859825.1). Classification (GTDB taxonomy): domain Bacteria; phylum Bacteroidota; class Bacteroidia; order Bacteroidales; family Paludibacteraceae; genus Paludibacter. The sequence continues at coordinate 2,906 of JBLIZK010000026.1, read as the reverse complement.
TCAGTTTAGCATTTAGTTTAGTTTCTAAATTCGACAATATTTTTTTCATTATCGAATCAATTTGTGCATCGGTAAGCGTTTTTGTCTCGTCCTGCAAAATAAAACTAACAGCATACGATTTTTTTCCTGCTTCCAGGTTTTTACCTTCGTAAACATCGAACAAAGTAACTTTTTTGAGTAACTTCTTCTCGGTTTCGTAGGCTATTTTCTCTATTTCGGCAAACGAAACTGCCTTATCGAGCAATAATGCCAGATCGCGTTTTACTTCGGGATATTTTGATATTTCTGTGAAGCTAACTTTCTGTTTGCTTACTTCTTTCATCAAAGCGTTCCAGTTTAAATCCGCAAAATAAACTTCCTGATCAATATCCATTTTTTTACGAACAGAAGGATGTACCACACCAAGCACAGCCAGTTTAAATCCTCTCGGACTATAAACAGTCAACGCTTCGCTCAATAAATCATCGGCATATTCGCCAATAATCAGTTTGCGCATATTTACACCTAAACGCACCATGATGTTTTCCACATAAGCTTTCAACTCATATACCGACGATTTTTGGTCGGGCGTAGTCCAGGCCTGACTGAATTTATTCCCTGTTAACCAAATTCCCAAATGAAAATCTTCGGAATAAGCTGCCAGTGTTTCATCCTCTTTTTTGTTTTCAGCATTGTAATAATAACAATTGCCAAATTCATAAAATTTCAGATTCGCATTCCGGCGATTTATATTGTAAGCAACATTTTCCAACCCTCCAAATAACAATGTTTGACGCATTACACTTAAATCAGAACTTAGTGCGTTAATAATTCTCACGCAATTGGCCGCAGGATACGACGTTAAATCGGTGTAATAAGCACCTTTAGTGAGCGAATTATTCAAAATCTCATTGAATCCCTGCGCTGTAAGCTGCTCGGCTATAATATTTTGTAGTTTATGCGTATCCGGCTTTGAACTGTAACTGAGCGTCGAAATCAGATTCTCACCAATTTCAACATTGTTGTAACCATAAATACGCAAAATATCTTCAATAACATCCACATCGCGCTGTACATCCACACGATATACAGGCACATGCAACACATAACCTTCGTTAGTGCGCGATACGATTTCCATCTCAAGCGCTGTAAGAATTTTTTCAATATTTTCCTGACCGATTTCTTTGCCTATAAGCGAATTTATTTTTTGCAAGCTTACCGACACTTCGAATGGCTTCACTTCCTGTGGATAAATATCAACAATATCGCTCGACACCGTCCCACCGGCTACTTCCTGAATAAGCAAAGCACAGCGTTTCAGCACATAAATAGTATTAGTAGGGTCGCAACCACGCTCAAAACGAAACGAAGCATCTGTATTTAATCCATGACGGCGAGCCGTTTTGCGGATTGACACCGGATTGAAATACGCACTTTCAAGAAATACATTTTTAGTTGATTCAGTTACACCCGAAGTGAGTCCTCCAAAAACGCCGCCAATGCACATAGGCGCATCTCCGTCACAAATCATCAAATCGGCAGCATTCAGCTTGCGTTCAGCGCCATCAAGGGTAACAAATGGCGTACCATCAGCCAGACATTTTACGCGTACTTCTTTGGAACTGATTTTATCAGCATCAAATGCATGCAGTGGTTGCCCTAACTCATGTAACACAAAATTTGTAACATCCACAATATTATTGATAGGACGCAAACCCACTGTCAGCAAAGCATTTTTCAGCCATTCAGGCGACTCCTTCACCTCAACACCCGAAATAGTAACCGCCGAATAGCGTGGACAAGCCCCGGCATTTTCAACTGTTACGGGAATAGTAAGTTGCGTATTGTCAACTTTGAATGCATCCACCGATGGTTTTGTCAGTTTCACATCCGGATTTTTAATGGCAAAATAGGCCGCCAAATCGCGTGCCACACCAACATGCGAAGCTGCATCCACACGGTTAGGCGTAATATCCACTTCTATAAGGTAATCGCTTTTTATTCCGTAATAATCCTTAGCCAAAGTACCCACAACGGCAGTTTCGGGCAGCACAATAATACCATCGTGACTGTGACCTATACCAATTTCGTCCTCAGCGCAAATCATCCCAAACGATTCCACACCACGTATTTTTGAACGCTTGATGGTAAAAGTTTCGTCGCCCGAATAGAGCACTGTACCTACAGTAGCCACTACAACTTTTTGTCCGGCAGCCACATTAGGAGCTCCACATACAATTTGTAACGGTTCCGGGCCACCAACATTTACGGTGGTAACGTGTAAATGGTCGGAGTTTTCGTGGTTTGCACATGTTAGCACCTCGCCAATTACCAAACCTTCAAGTCCACCTTTTACAGTTTGAACTTCCTCTACTCCACCCACTTCCAAGCCAATAGAAGTAAGCGCCTTGCCTAACTCAACAGGCTCAATATCAACATTAATGTATTTTTTGAGCCAGTTATACGAAATATTCATAAAATACCGATTTTTTTAGAAGCCACAAAGATAAGGATTTTTTTGCAAAAAGAATTTATAATCGTGACACTCAATTCATCATGAAATTACAGTAATTTTTCAGTCATAACACACACTTAAAAGAAATCATTATATTTCAAATCTTTTTATTTCAAATCAATTCATTTCAAACTGTTTTATTTCAAATAATATAATTAAATTAGCCATTCAATTCAGACAAATCATAAATCATGAACATAGAACAACTCCGCGAGCATTGCCTGAGCTACAAAGCTGTTAGCGAACACTTTCCGTTCGATGAGTTTACGCTGGTTTTTAAAGTTGGCAGCAAAATGTTTGCGCTTATTCCTCTGGACAATCCGCAAGCGCAAATTGCCCTGAAATGCGACCCCGAAAAAGCCATCGAATTGCGCGAAGAATTCAGTTGTATTGTACCTGCATATCATTTCAA
>JBLIZK010000025.1:0-2073 GCA_048859825.1 Paludibacter sp. | reverse complement strand
TTTTTTACGGACAATAAGTAATAAATACCCATTAAATGCCTTGCGGTTGTTATCGCCAAAGGCTTGTAAATCGGTGGCATCACCATTATCAGCTGCTACAATACAACCGGGACCATCGATCTGAAAATGAATCCGGTTGTTACTCCGGGGTACTACACAACCATTAACATCGGTAATTTTCACAGTAACAAAAGCAAGTTCGTTATCACTAATGTGTTTCTTGTCAACTTCCATCCGAAGTTTTTCGGCCCGACCTGTTGTAGTAACTCTATCTTCAGCCCATTTCTTCGATTTTTTGTAAGTAACCACTTTCAGTTCGCCCGGTTCATATCGTATACTATCCCAACGCAGAAGGTATTCATACACAGCTTTCTTTTTTCGACCCATTGATTGTCCGTTCAGAAACAACTCCGCTTCATCGCCCGATGTAAACACATGTACAGGAGTTATTTCGCCAATACGTTCCTTCCAATTCCAGTGTGGCAATATGTGAGCCATCGGAAAATCCGGTCTCCAGCGCGATTGGTACAGGTAAAAACGGTCTTTGGGAAAACCGGCCATATCAATTATTCCGCAATACGCCCCACGCGATTCGTAATATGGTGTGGGTTCACCCAGATGATCCCAGCCGGTCCAAACAAATTCGCCGGCAACAAACGGATGCTTGTCCTGCGATGCAAATACTTTATCGGCAGAAGAGCCAAAATCGACTGCATACAATTCGTATGAACTCACCTGACAATCCTTCGAATTTCCACCTCTATTGTCGCGAACCGGTGAGCTATTATCCTTTGATACCGGAAAATAATAGACGCCGCGACTACTGAAAGCGGATGCTGTTTCGCTGGCATAAATCATTTTATCAGGGAATTTTTGATGGAACAAATTATACTGAGGAGCAGTACGAATACGATCTGTTCCATCAAACTCAGGTGATTGCCTAATACCCTCACCCTGATAATTTAGCCCGATGGCATCCGCAACTGCTGGTAAAGGCATGTGCGGTTTAGCAAAATTCATAGCCGTTGTGGTAGGACGGATTGGGTCTTCCTGCTTTGCAATATCGTGCAAACGCTTCGCCACCATTGCACCGGCTGTATCTGTGTATTGTTCACCAACTTCGTTGCCAATACTCCACATAATTACCGAAGGACAATTTCGATCGCGACGAATAAAAGCTCGCAAATCCGGCTCCGACCAATCTTTGAATATTAAATGAAAATCGAGTGCTGTTTTCTTGCGCTCCCATGAATCGAAAATTTCATCGATTACCAGAAATCCCATCTCGTCGGTTAGTTGTAGCAGTTCAGGAGCGGGCGGATTGTGCGACATGCGAATAGCGTTACAACCCATTTCCTGTAATTTCACTAATTGTCGACGAGCTGCACTGGTATTGAAAGCTGCTCCAATAGCACCCAGATCGTGATGTTGATTAACACCTTTCAGCTGGATTCGCTGGCCATTAACCAATAAACCATTGTTCGCAGTATATTCAATTTTGCGAATACCAAAGCGGGTTTCGTAGGTATCAACCGCTTTCCCGTTTTGAAAAACGGTAGTCACTGTCAGGTATAAATGAGGTGTCTGTTCAGGATATGGGCCCCACAAAAGTGGATTTTTCAACTCCGTTTGAGTTTGAAACTGATGAGAATTAGCTGCCGGAACATCTGACATTAAACGCTGAAACGAATGAACAGGGCGCTTTGACTTCAATCCCCTACCAGATAGCGTATAAATGTCTGTTTCTATTTCAACCTTAGCATCTGCATTTTCGGTATTCTCTACATCCACCATAAGTTGGATTGTGGCCGATTGATTTGATACATTTGTAGTAGTGATATACGTACCCCATTGCGCCACATGCACTTTGTTGGTCTTAGTAAGCCACACATTCCGATAAATACCCGCCCCGGGATACCAGCGAGCAGAATAATTGGGGTTATCCAGTCTGATGGCAAGTTGATTGTCGGCTCCAGGTTTCAAATAGGGCGTTAAATCCACACGCCATGAGTTATAACCGTAAGGCCAACCACCCACTAAATTCCCATTGAGCCAAACCATGGCATATGACAT
>JBLIZK010000024.1:0-2224 GCA_048859825.1 Paludibacter sp. | reverse complement strand
CAGCTGGCCGTTCAGTCGTTATACAGTCTTCATTTATTTCAGTCATATTAATTTCTGTTTGTCAACGCAATAAGTCTGTTTTGTTTCTTGTCTTTTCTTGTCAGCCAGCCGAAATAACCAGATGAACTTGTCAAAATGTATAAAGCTAACTTTTAAACACTCCACAGTTCATTGTTTTTTTCTTTCAAAATGCGCTTCAACTGTCTAAACAAGTAAAAAAACAATGTACTGTGACCGCTCTGCCTATTATCAAAAAGCTATAAAAGCCACAGCAAGGCGTTTAAAATAAACACTAACTTGCTGTGGCTTTTTTTGCTTTTTGGGCGATTAAAATTATTGTTGTTTACAGAAATTTATCTGTCATTTTTCTTTTTCAGTTATATCCAACGATGTACTTTAGTACAATAATGTAAATAAGTATCTGCATGTACAGAATTAAGATATTCTTCTTCCAAACGAACCTGTACCTGAAAAAGTAGGGTTGATGAAACGAATACCAACAAGGTAATTGCATTAGGGAAAACGAGAAATACTCCTGCTAATGTAACAAGCATACCTAAAAAAACGGGATTTCGGGAAACAGAGAATAAGCCGTTTGTTTTAAGTTCGGTTTTTGCGGAATGGTCGATACCTACCCGCCACGAGTTACTCATTTGTACTTGCGCTACGATAATCCATAAAAGCGCAAGGTGAATGAATGCGAAACCTGTATATTTCAGGATTGATATTTCGAGCCATGTAAAGGGTGCGAAATATTGCAAACCTTTGGGGTAAAAAAGATTGACTAACGCTACAATAAAAATTAACGAGGTAATTGGGGCAGATACTTTACCTAAAAAGTCGTGTGCAGATTCAGTATTTTTAAATACATAAGGATTAATACCTGTTCTGCGTTTTACTCGAACTGAGGGAATTATAAACACGATCAGGAAATATAGTATCAGGAAAGCTACGATATATATTTTTGTAATCATATTGTTTGACTATTATTTTTTTAGTATCCTCAACGCATTAAAAATCGCAATCAGGGCAACACCAATATCTCCAAACACAGCTTCCCACATGGTGGCAATACCAAAAACACCCAGAACAATGAAAATTAGTTTTACACCCATAGCAAAATAGATATTCTGCCAAACAATGTTTCTCGTTATTTTCGCAACGTCAATGGATAAAGCAACTTTTGACGGTGAATCTGTCATCAGGACAACATCGGCTGTTTCAATTGCTGCATCGGATCCAAGTGCTCCCATGGCTATTCCCACATCCGCACGGGCAATTACCGGAGCATCATTTATGCCGTCGCCGACAAAGGCTACTTTTCCGCCTTTACTTTCTTCGATTAATTGTTCAATATGTTTTACTTTATCTTCCGGCAACAGTTCGTAGTAAAAGTTGTCGATACCTAATCTTTTAGCAAAGGCTTGTGCTGCATATTGATTGTCGCCAGTAAGCATGACCGTTTGAATATTCTTTGCTTTTAGATTTTCAATGGCTTGAATTGCATCATCTTTCAAACTATCGGAAATAATTATATAGCCAGCATAAACATGATCAATGGTCACATGCACTACAGTTCCATCCACCTGACAAACCGAATGCTCTACGTTTTCTTTGTGTAGCATTTTGTCATTGCCGGCAAGTATTGTTTTTCCATCTACGATAGCTTTAATACCATGTCCTGAAATTTCTTCAGTTTTTGTAATTTTAGCCCTATCAATTTTACCTTGATACGCAACTGTAATGGATTGTGCAACCGGATGATTCGAATTGGCTTCAGCATAAGCTGCATATTCCAATATTTCTTCTTTCGAAAAACCGTTGGCCGTAACTACCTCTGAAACTTTAAATTCTCCTTTTGTAAGTGTGCCTGTTTTATCAAACACTACGGTAGTTACCTGTGTCAGTGCATCCAAAAAGTTAGACCCTTTTACTAAAATCCCTTTCCGGGCAGCTAAACCTACTCCGCCAAAATAGCCTAAGGGAATACTTATTACTAATGCACAAGGGCAAGAAATAACCAATACAACCAGTGCGCGGTAAATCCAATCGCCAAAGGTTTGTCCACTAAATAAAAGCGGTGGCACTATAGCCAGAAGCAAAGCACCAATAACTACTATCGGTGTATAATACCGGGCAAATGTTGTAATGAATTTCTCGGTTTCCGCTTTTTGTGAAGTGGCGTTTTCGACTAACTCAAGGATTTTTGAGACAGACGACTCTC
>JBLIZK010000023.1:0-9525 GCA_048859825.1 Paludibacter sp. | reverse complement strand
GACCTATCGTGTTTTTTTATTTATAAACGGACTTTTAGGCACCATCCTTATAGGTGCGGCTGTAGCTACATTTTTTACAGGTTCTGATTTTATTGTCAACAAGGGAAATCTGACCAATCAGCTGGCGCCTGCAATTAGTCGCTGGGGCAATGAGTGGCATGGGCTTGAGGCTTTGCTGGATGTGCGTAACTGGTTGCTTGGGTTAGCCGTATTTTTTCTGGCACGCACTTTGGCATCGTTATTTTTTGTAAATCGCTTAAGCGATGCTGTGCTTGAACCACGTGCTAAAAAGTATGTGTTGTACAATGCAGTTCCATTTTTGGTATTCTTTCTGTCGTTTGTAATCTGGATTCTACTGGGCGAAGGTTTTGCAGTTAATCCTTCAACCGGCGAAGTATATATGGAACAGTATAAATACTTCTTTAACCTGATAGAGATGCCGGTGGTATTGGTTCTTTTCCTTTTAGGTGTGGTAGGAGTACTTTGGGGAATTGCAGGTACTGTATTAAAAGATAGCTTTAAAAAGGGTATTTGGTTTGCAGGTGCAGGTACTGTATTAACAGTGTGTAGTTTATTGTTGATAGCTGGTTATAACAATACTTCGTATTATCCGGCTACGCCCGATTTGCAAAGCTCGCTCACAATTTTTAATTCATCGTCAAGTGAATTTACTTTGCAGGCAATGACAATTGTTTCGGTTCTTATTCCATTTGTTTTGGCTTACATATTTTATGCCTGGCGTTCAATGGAGAAAAAACGTACCGATATTGCTGATATTAACAGCGATGATCATGCATATTGATTTTGCTTGTAAATAATTAATAAGGCGGAAAACTCAGTTTTGACTGATTTTCCGCTTTTTTTGTGGGTTAATACCCGGATTTAAACTTACATTTGTAACTTATAAATACATGAAGCGAACATGACATTATTTAAACATCCCGATAACTATGGGGAGACCCTCAGGGGAATGTTTCAAATTTGTTTTGTGAGTTCCATCTGACCATTAAAAAAAATAACAAACAGATGAAAATATATGGAATTAGATTTACAACAGCTTTGCAGTAAAACCTGCGAGATTGCCCGCAATTCAGGAAAAATAATGGCGAACGAAAGATTGAAATTTGACCCGGATAAAATTGAAAGCAAAGGTATGCATGACCTGGTAAGTTATGTTGACAAAGAGTCTGAAATTCGTATTATTAATGCTCTGAAGGAGCTGTTGCCGGAGGCGGGTTTTATTGCAGAGGAAGGAACAACAAATACTCGTGGTGAAAAGTATAACTGGATAATTGACCCACTGGATGGTACTACAAATTATATACAGGGTGTACCGGTTTATTGTGTAAGTATTGGTTTGCAAATGGATGATCAACTTGTATTGGGAGTGGTATATGAAGTCGGTAGAGATGAGTGCTTCTATGCCTGGAAGGGTGGAGGTGCCTATCTGAATGGAACTCCGATTCGAGTTTCGGATAGAGCCGACATACACGATGCTTTGCTTGCTACCGGTTTTCCTTATTCTGATTTTAGCCGGATGGATGAATATATGGAGTTTTTGAAGTGGGCTATGAAAAATGCCCGTGGTGTGCGAAGGTTAGGTTCAGCTGCAGCCGATTTGGCTTATGTTGCCTGTGGTAGATTTGATGCTTTTTGGGAGTACGATTTGAAACCATGGGATGTGGCCGGTGGAGCTGTTTTGGTCACCGAAGCCGGTGGCACTATTACTGATTATTCAGGAGGTGGTAACTTTCTTTTTGGTCGTGAAATTGTAGCATCAAATGTGTTACTCGATACATTAATATTGGGTAAAATAGCTGGTTTTTCGAAACATTAAGCGAATAAAAAACGAGACGGCTTACACCATCTCGTTTTTATAAAATTATTTGCAGACTGATTATTTTGCTTTTTTATCGCTTTTTTTCTCTTTGCTGCATTCTTTTTTGCATTCTTTTTTGTCTGCTTTTTTATCTTTACAGCATTCTTTTTTCTCGCTGCAGCATTCTTTTTTCTCAGTTTTTACAGCTTCTTTTTTCTGTGGAGCTTGTGGAGTTTGTGCCATGAGGCCTGCTGTTGTAAATGCAAGTGCCAAAGCCAGCATAAAGATGTTCTTTTTCATGATTGTCTTCTTTTTTTATTAATTAGTTTTTTCTGAATATGCGAAAATATCAACAATTTTCGAAATTCAAACATAAAAAAGCTGTTTATTGTTTGAGTATTTATACACATTAACTAAAAAGTCCCTTTTTTGAAGAATTATTCAGAAAATTCCATCAAATAGGCTTTGATAAATGCATCAATATCGCCATCCATTACAGCGTTTACGTTCGAAGTCTGGTAATTGGTGCGGTGATCTTTTACGCGACGGTCGTCAAACACATAACTGCGTATTTGTGAGCCCCATTCAATTTTTTTCTTCCCTGCCTCAACAACAGCACTTGCAGCACGTCGTTTTTCGAGTTCTAATTCGTAAAGTTGTGATTTCAACAAGCGAATGGCATTGTCCTTGTTGCCAAACTGTGACCGACTTTCGGTGTTCTCGATCACAATTTCATCGGGTTGATTGGTTACCGGGTTAATAAACTTGTAATGTAACCTAACTCCGGTTTCCACCTTATTTACGTTCTGTCCACCAGCTCCCGAAGAGCGAAACGTATCCCACGAAAGCATTCCGGGGTTTACCTCAATTTCAATTGTATCGTCGACAAGAGGTACTACGTAAACCGATGTAAATGAGGTCATACGTTTACCCTGCGCGTTGAAAGGCGATACGCGAACCAGGCGATGTACGCCATTTTCACTTTTCAGGTAGCCATAAGCCATTTCACCATCGAACTGCATGGTAACGGTTTTTATGCCGGCTTCATCGCCATCCTGTATGTTGGTAATTTCCACTTTATAGCCCTGACGTTCGGCCCATCGCTGATACATACGGAAAAGCATATCAGCCCAATCCTGTGCTTCGGTACCACCGGCACCTGCCACAATTTTTATAACTGCTCCCAGTTTATCCTCTTCTTTCGAGAGCATGTTTTTCATTTCAAGGGTTTCCACCTGTTCCAAAGCATGCTGATAAGCTGCATCTACCTCTTCTTCGGTTACGGCTTCTTCTTTAAAAAAGTCGTAAGCCAGCTGTAGTTCTTCAATGGCGGTTTTTACTCCTTTGTAACCTTCAACCCAATTTTTGAGTTCTTTAATCTTACGCATCTGAGCCTCGGCGGCTTTGGCATCGTCCCAAAAGCCGGGTGCATGCGTACGCAATTCCTCTTCTTCTATCTGTATACTCTTTGTATCGACGTCAAAGGTACCTCCTCAACGCGATCTCGCGTTCCAACACATCTTTTAGTTGGTCTGTAGTAATCATTTTTGTTAGTATTTAAAATTTTGTTTTTCGGACTGCAAAGATAGTAAATTATGACCAATTACAGTATGAGTGGAAATGATTAGTACTGAGCAGCTAACTTATTGCTTTGTGATATCGGAAAGTATTATCGTTTTAGATTGTATGTCGAATGTGAGTTTATTAACTGATATGGTTGCGCCGGAAATTGCATCGATGTTTTTGCCTATTTCAAGTGTTTTTTGTTTGTTATGCCCTATAAATTGCTTTAGCCAGCCGGGTGCAGATACGCTTTGTCCGTGAGATGATTGAATATTATGTACTTTTACTTTTATTACTTCCTGCCCGGGTGAATAAAGTATGAAGTAGTCCAGAAAATCAGAATTATCGCCACCACCTTTGCCGCGTGAAGTGTTAACTCTCCCTGTATAGACGTATTTTACGATCGTTTTGGTTAATGATTGTATTTCGTAAAATTTACCGCTGACTTTGTACTGAGTCGGAACAGCCAACTCTTTCAGATTGAAAGCTTCAGTGTTGAAATATCGCTTTAGCTCTGTCCGCAGTGGCTTTTCAGCCATTATTTGCGGACTTATTTGAGCTGAAGCACAGATCAATAGCAATAAAAATATCAACTTAAATTTCATTGAATCAATTTAAAACATAACACCTATTCCGGCGTTGAAAGTGGTTGTTGCTTTTATGTCGGCCTTGGTTTTGGCAAAATCAACATCGGCTTTTACTACAGCTCCCTTCGTCAAGTGTAGGGTTAAACCGGTAGTGAGCACATTTCCGATGTATTTGTTATTTACGGTTTGATTTGGGTTAACTGATAAATGCATATTGTAGTCCTGATAGCGAACAAATGGTATTAATTGCATTTTTGACTGTGGTACAAGCGATAAGACATTGTAACCGGCTTCCAGATAATATCCGATCATTTCTTCGGCCAAATCATTTAATTTCCCCGACTTCTGTGTGAATTTATTATATGCTGAGGTGTTGGAATACGAAGTGTAATACAACTGACCTCTTAGTTCAAGACCTTTCAGGTTATAACGGGCATCGAAACCTAACATTGAAACTCCTACAACCGATGAGTCTGCCTTGGCAATTGAGGCCGCATTTGTTTTGTCAATACCGTTGTAAAGTTTACTCTGCGAATTGCCAAAATACCCCGATAGACCAAGGTTTAAGCCTCTTAAACCGAAATATTCTATTTTTGCGGCGAAATTTGGTGAACTTATGTATGATTCGGCTCCTTTTTGACGTCCTGAACGCATACCATTTGCCCCGTTAAACAATCCGGTTGAGCCATCGTAACTGCTTGAACCATTTACTACATATGCCTGGTATTTTATCGATACGGGCAAAATTGTACCGGAAATTCCGGCACCAATTTCGCGCCAGGTTGTTGGAGCTAATTTGCTGTCAATGAGCGGACGTTCTACACCATTGAATGCGGTTGGTTCATGATATTCGTTTATAATTCCCATTGGGATTAATAATAATCCGGCTTTGATGTTAATGTATTTGTGGAGTTTGTGTTGTAAATAGGCCTGCTCAACCCATAATTCTTTTACATGTTCCATTTCAACTTCGGTAACAAACTGAGTTTTGTCAGAGAAATTATATCCAAAGAACAATACCATTCTGTGAACATCCATAGCACCATTATAGCGTTTGTCTGCTGAAAATGTTTGATTATAATGAACTTCGCCATATCCCCCAATAGTCAGATTTTTATCGGATGATGTAAGTATATAGGCTGTGTTCTGGTATTGATTGTTACTGTCCTGAGCGAAAAATGATGTTGAGCAAAAAAGTGCGAGTATTAATAAGTAAATTGTTTTCATGTTTTTTATTTTCAATGTTTTGAATGTATAATAATTAAATACAAAAGTACGTCGGCGCTTGTTCTGAACCTATACCTAATTGTTGGTAATTACTTGTAGTAAAACGGACTGTAAATACCAACAATTGTGTTAATATTCAGGACGGCTCAGGTAAGATGTTGTAGTAAGTGAGTGGAGCTTGTGGGTTTGCACTGTGCGCGAGGGATTGAAGTGTATGCCACAGCGTGTAGCGATGGGGCAGCAACGGAAAGCCCGACCCGAAGGGACGCGCCCTGATAAGGTCAAAATGGATAGTGCTAAGGTCATTTTATTTTGCAGGCAAGTAAATGAATAGCTGTATATTTGCGTTTTTAGAACCGTAATCTAATTTTTTAATCCAAAATAATAATGAGAAAATCATTCTTAGGAATAGTCTTATTCTTTGTGGCTACCTGTGTGTCGTATGCACAGCTTGTGGCTTTTCCGGGCGCCGAGGGATTCGGGAAGTATGCCAAGGGTGCACGCGCATCATCAACTCCAACTGTATATCACGTAACTAATTTGAACGATACGGGTACCGGCTCGTTTCGGGATGCTGTAAGTGCATCGAACCGTATTGTGGTGTTCGATGTAGCGGGTGTGATTAAAATTACATCGCGTGTGGTAGTGTCGTCGAATATTTATATAGCAGGGCAAACGGCTCCGGGCGAAGGTATTACCATTTATGGCAATGGTTTTTCGTTTTCGGGAGCAAGTAATACCATATGCCGATACCTGCGTATACGTATGGGAGCTGTAGGCGATAGTGGCAAAGATGCTTGTGGTATAGCAAATGGTAGTAATATGATTTTCGACCACGTGTCGGTAGCCTGGGGAAGGGACGAAACTTTCTCGATTAGCGGAGAAAACCCGAGTAATATTACAATTCAGAATTCCATAATTTCGCAGGGTTTGCTGAGTCACTCAGCTGGTGGACTAATACAAACGAATGGAGGCGTAACGTTGTACCGTAATATGTATGTAAACAACGATACGCGTAACAACAAAATTAAAGGGGTAAATCAGTATGTGAATAATATTGTTTACAACTGGTCGTCAGGAGCATATATTATGGGAGGCGACTCTGAAGGCGACTCGTATGCCAACTGTGTGAGCAATTATTTTATTAACGGACCCGAAAATTCAGGGGCCGCACTGGGTGGTGGTAATACAAACTTCCATATTTATGCGCTGGATAACTGGTGGGATAAAAACCGTAATGGTGTGGTTGATGGTTATCTGGTACCGCAAAGTGAATACAGTGGAGGTCCTGATTTTCAGTCAGTACCTTACAATTATCCGGTAGTGCCTACATGGTCGGCTTCACAATTGGTCGATTCTGTTATTCCGGGTGTTGGTGCTTCGTTGCCTTACAGCGATTTACTTGACTGTTACATGAAATATCAGGTGCGTAGTTTTGGTAAAAAAGGCGCAATTATAGCCAATGAAACAGAAAACCCGATGGGCATACCTACTGCCTGGACCGTGTGGACAGGTACAAAACGTACCGATACGGATAATGATGGTATGCCGGATGAATGGGAAAATGCCAACGGATTAAATGCTTCGCTGGCCAGTGATGCTGTGGCGTATGCGGCCAATGGATATCTTAATATTGAAAACTACATTAATAGCATAGGTAAATCGTATTCGCAGGAATTTTTGCGTGCGCCTCTAAACCTTGTAGCCGACTCCACTACACAAAATACCGTGTATCTGGCATGGTTCGACTTTACTGATAAGGAACAGGGCTATTGTGTGGAACGCAAAGTTAATGGTACGTTTACCGAAATCGCCCGAACCGGAGTGGATGGTTTTACATATGCATTGAGTGGACTTAGCCCTGAAGAGGTATGTGTATTACGTGTACGTGCTTACAATGCCAATGGGTATTCTGCATATTCGAATGAACTGACCGTAAAATCGAAACCAATACCGGTTCCGGTACTTGATTTGACCACATATCAGCCTGATTTACGATGGACAGGTGCCGCAAATGCTCAATGGGAAAAAACATCGCTAAACTGGTTGAACGGAAGTGCGGCAGCTGTTTTTGCCGATAGTGCCATGGTTTATTTTGGTAATTCAGATGTGAAGAATATTAATATAGCTGAAAACGTAGGTGTAAAAGCCATGGTGGTAGATGCCGATACAAGTTTTGTATTTAGTGGCGCTGGCGTAATTTCCGGAAAGGGTTCGGTGAATAAAACTGGAAGTGGAAAACTATCGCTGCTTGGCAACAATACATATACAGGAGCTACAGTGATATACAATGGTACAGTTGTAGCCAATAGTCTGGCAAATGGAGGTGTTGCAAGTTCGATTGGAGCTTCGCAAAACTATGATTTCAACTTACTTTTCCGCGGAGGCAAGCTGGACTATACAGGTGGAAGCGTCACTACCGACCGAAATATGAAACTGGAAGGTAATGGTGAATTGGGAGTTTTGAATGCTGCATCGGTTGTTACCCTTACGGGTGTGATTAACGGTACAGGAGGCTTAAGCAAAAGCGGTGCAGGTACTATATTGCTCAAAGGTATAAATACTTATGAGGGACTTACGTCGGTAAACGAAGGGAAGTTGGAAATAAATGGTGTGACTGCTATTGAAAATGCATTTGCATCGGGAAAGAAAATTAAATTGAATGGTGGATACTTGAAAACAAGTGGTGGTAGTACAGCCGATTACGAAGATTACTATGCTGATATTGAAGTGGCTGCAGGAAAAACATCGTCGTTTGAGCCTTATCGTAATTGTTATATTAAAAGTAAAGTAAGCGGGTCAGGTACTTTGAATTTTGTGCTTACGTATGTACGTGAGTATTTGCAAGGTGATTGGTCGCAGTTTAGTGGTACTGTAAATGCGAATGCAGCAGGTATTACAACCGATGGGAATCAGTTTTTGCTAAACAATACTGAGGGTATTCCAAATGCCAGAGTTGTTCTGACTTCGGGGACGAAAGTTATTTGTTGGAAAAATGGCAGTACTATGTATTTGGGTGGATTGTCGGGTCCATCGGGTTCGTACCTGTCGGGTTCGGATAAAACAAATAATTCGGCTACCATGACATGGGTTGTGGGTGGCGCAGGAACCGACGAAATTTTTAGTGGTGTTATCAACAACGAATGTTCGAATAGAAGCTATAAAGGAGTTACTTCAATCGTTAAGGATGGTGAAGGTTACTGGAAATTAAGCGGAGCAAATATCTACTCAGGTACTACAACGGTGAAAGGTGGTATGTTAATAGTAAACGGAGTACATACCGGTACTGGAAAAGTAACGGTGATGAATGAGGCTACTCTGGCGGGAAAAGGTACAATGCCGTCGCTGGTTGAAGTACAAGCCGGTGCTACAATTATACCGGGCGACCCGGCCACAGCTGCTTCTGTAAATACAGGCACACTGACCGTAGGTTCATTAAACATGCTTGCAGGTAGTATCGCCGAAATGGAAATAAACAAAACAATATCTGCTACCGATAAAGTGGCTGCTACAGGTGCTGTGGTGCTGAATGGGAAACTTAATCTGAAAATTACAGGCACACCACAGGTGGGCGATCAGTTTACATTGTTTACCGGTAGTTCCGTAAGCGGCAGCTTTAGCGAGATTGTACCAACAACGCCGGGTAATGGACTAGCCTGGCAAATGACGGGTGGAGTATTGAAAGTTGCAGCTGTAATTGATGGAGTAAACAGTGTAAAGGAATCGAAAATAAAACTATCGCAAAATCCGGTTGAAAGAGTGGTAGAACTTACTTTTCCTGAAAATGCTCTGGGTGCGAATATACAGGTTTTGGATAATAACGGACGTATTTGCAGCAACGGGCTAAAGGTAAATCAACAGAAACTGAGTTTTGATATGAGTTCGTATGTTAGTGGAATTTATTATATGAAAGTATTGGCGCAGGATGGCGAATTGTATGCGGTTAAGTTATTGAAAAGGTAGATTTTGAAATAGATATTTTTGAGAAAAAAACGACATCGCCGGGCATTAGTCCGGCGATTTTTTATTAGAAAATTCGTAATTTTACACAAAAATAATACGATTGAATATTATGAATGAATTGTTTAATATTAAAGACAAAGTGGCGGTTATTACCGGAGCCAGTGGTGTTCTGGGAGGTAGTATAGCCCGAAGTTTTGTGAAGGAAGGTGCCAAAGTGGTTGCGCTGGGGACTAAACAGGATAAAGTTAACGCTACAGTGACCGAACTCAAGGCTATGGGTGGTGAAGCCATCGGGTTTGCATGTAATGTGTTGGACATTGAAGCCTTGAAACAGGTTGCCGATAAGGTTGTTGCGCTTTGGGGGCG